>JAEUMM010000434.1 GCA_016792645.1 Alphaproteobacteria bacterium
TTGTGGCGAGCGTCACGACCGATGAAGATCCCTGCCCTTCGGTTTTGGTTTGCGGTCGCGATGGTGACCCTCGTCGGCGCGTGCGATGCCGCGCCCGACGTTGTGCGGCGCGCGGCCGACGCCTTGGACCGCGCACGCGTCAACAAGAACTGGTCCGATCCGAAGATCGCCTTCGGCTTGCGGCTTGCGGCGGCCGCCGAGGAGCGGGCCACGCATCCTGTCATCTATGATGCGGCCTACGAGCGGATCACCTATCCGGGCGGCGACGTCGCGCCGAGCCGCGGCGTGTGCGCGGACGAGATCGTGCGGGCGTATAGGCTTTTGGGCATCGATCTGCAGCGGCTTGTGCATGAAGACATGCGGCAGGCGTTTCATATCTACCCAAAGCGGTGGGGACTGAAGGCGCCCGACACGAATATCGATCACCGGCGCGTGCCGAATCTCGCCAAATTCTTCGAGCGGCATGGGACGTCGATACGCCCGACGCTTGAGGGCCGCGACTACAAGCCGGGCGATGTGGTGGCTTGGGCCCTCGCTGACGGGCGGCCGCATATCGGGCTTGTCACCGAGCGGTGGTCGAGTGACGGGCAGCGGCCGCTGGTCATGCACAATATCGGCGCGGGGCCGCAGATCGAGGACATGCTGTTCGGGCTGACCATCACCGGGCATTACCGGTACGACGGTTAGACGAACGGGTTCGGGGCGCCTTTGGCGACGAGGTAGCGCACGGCTTCGGCCAGTGATCTGGAGTCGATCAGCGCATCGTGGGCGATGCCTTGCGACTTTGAGCCTACGTGTGCGGCGAGGTTGCCGGAGTGGACGCCGGCCAGCGGGATGCCGACCTTGAGCAGCCATTCTTTCAGGTTGGTCGTCGGCAGATCCGGCCAGACTTTGCGTTGCCGCAGCAGCTCAGCGTTCTCAGCGATGATGCGGTCGTCTCGGCCGTAGGCGTGCAGCGGCCGGGCGCCGGCGAACTCGACGAAGCTTCGGACGCCGGTGGTGAAGTCGACGCCTTCCGCTTCGAGGCGCTCGTTGGTGATGCCGGTGAGGTCGACGAGGTAGGGCGACAGGATCGGGTTTCGCACCGGGCGAATGAGGACCGAGAAGGCGCGGTGTTCTTCGAGGCTTTTTGAATCTATAATGACGGCGCCGATTTGGATGATCTCTTTGTGTTCCCCGGGGCCGCCCCAGGCGCGCGCCATCGAGCCCGGCCACGCCGTGAACTCGGTGTCGAAGACGACGACTTCCGCGGGTGGTCTGGGCATGGACCTTGCTGCGATTGCGAAGCGGCAAGTTCGTTCGCACGGGTTGCCGCTGGGGGCAAGGGTTGCGTTCGGTGGAAAGGCGACGCATGAAGCGGACGCAAATGTGATTTGCGATTAGTATGCGACCCGCTTTCTGTCCGGCCGCAGCACTCGCACACGCGGCCCTTTTGTCGTTCGAGATATCATGACAGCTCCGCTTGAATCGGATCCGCAGGGATTCTCCCGCTTCGCCGAACTCTTCTACGCCGGCGCCGCCTCCGAAGATTTGAAGATCTTTTCGCAAGACGCGCTGACCGGGATCGCCCGGCTATTCTGGCGCGCGGCGCAGGAGCGGCCTTCGAAATCTTCCTTCGTGCGCGCGTTCAACCCGACGGCGGAGCAGGACGGCTTCACCGCGCCGGTCACGCTTTTGGTCACGATCAACGAGGACAAGCCGTTCCTGGTCGATTCGATCCTGAGCGAGATCAACGATCGCGGATTGCAGGTTCGCGCGGTCTTCCATCCGATCATCCGGGTCAAGCGCGACGGCGTCGGACGCCTGCGTGAGCTGGTCGACGGCAAGGTCGCCGGCGCGACGGCAGACAGCCTGATCTGCGTGGCGTTTTCGCGCGTTTCCGATCAGACCGCGCTGAACGACATCGAAGCGGGCGTGACGCGCGTGTTGCGCAATGTCGCGATTTCGGTGGCCGATTGGCCGACGATGATCAAACGGCTGGACGAATCCATCGCCGAGCTTTGGCAGCATCCGCCGCAAGCGCCGCGCGAAGAGATCGACGAAAGTCTGGCGTTCCTGAAGTGGTTGAAAGAGCATCATTTCACGTTCCTGGGCTCGCGCGATTACACCTTCGAAGCCAATAACGGCGACGGGCAGTTGGTGCCCGTGCCGGAGTCGGGCTTGGGCCTGTTGCGCGATCCGGAGCGGCGGGTCATCCGGCGCGGTGGCGACCGCGCGGCACTGACGCGCGAGGTGCGCGCGTTTCTGATGCAGCCGTCGCCCCTCATCGTCACGAAATCGATCGAGCGGTCGCCGGTGCACCGGCGCGTGCAAGAAGACTATATCGGCATCAAGCGGTTCGACCCGTCGGGGAAGCTGGTCGGCGAGCGGCGGTTCGTCGGGCTGTTCACGTCGACCGCGTACAGCGAGAGCCCGCGCGACATTCCGTTCCTGCGCCGCAAGGTGAAGAACGTGATGGAGCGGGCCGGTTTTGCCAAAGGCAGCCACAACGCCAAGGCGCTCGCCGTGGTGCTTGAGACGTTTCAGCGCGATGAGCTGTTTCAGATTTCGGAAGAGGATTTGCTGCGCATTGCGCCGACGCTCGCGCATTTCGGCGACCGGCCGCATACGAAGGCGTTTGTCCGCTTCGATACGTTCGACCGGTTCGCGTCGGCGTTGATCTATTTCCCGGCCGACAAGTTTCGCGGCGGGTTGATGCGCACGCTGGGTCAGATTCTGAAGGATGCGCTGGGCGGGCAGATCACGGGCGCCTATCCGCGCACCGAAGAAGGCCAGATGACGCGCATACTTTACACGATCGCGTTCCCCGACGGGCAGCGGCCGGCGTTCGACGAAGACGCGCTGCAGGTGAAGGTCGAGCGCGCGGTGCGTTTGTGGAGCGACGACTTCGCGGATGCGCTTGCCGCCGGGTTGGCGCCGGATCGGGCGAATTCGATCTTTTCGCAGTACGGGATGGCGTTCAGCGAAGGTTATCGCGAGGCTTATGGGCCGACCGAAGCGATCCTCGACATCGACAAGCTGGAAGAGGTGGCGGAGGCGGGGCCGGGTTCGCTGGCGCTGCGGTCGTCGAGTGGGTCAAGCCGTTCGGACGGCGTGATCCGGTTTAAGATTTATCATGCGGGAGGCGTGATCGAGCTTTCCGATCTCTTGCCCGTGCTTGAGAATTTCGGGCTGCGCGCGATCGAAGAGATCAACTATCCGGTCAAGAGCGAGCGTGGCGTTCTGACGATCCACGATCTTGAACTGCGCGGCGCTTTGAATCCCGAGCGTGAGCGCGTGATGCGCTTGTTCGAGGAAGGGTTCCTGACGGTTTGGAACGGGCGGGCGGAGAGCGACGGGTTCAACAAGCTGACGTTGCTCGCCGAGTTGGGGTGGCGCGATGTCGCCTTGCTGCGATCGGTGGGCAAATATCTGCGGCAAGCTGCGTTTGCGGCGAGCCAGGCGTTGATGGAAGAGGCGCTGGCGCGCAATCCGCGGATCGCGGCGGCGCTGGCACGGTTGTTTCACGCGCGGTTTGATCCGAAGACGAGCGATCGCGATGGCGCGCAGGCGCGCATCAACGCGGAGATCGACGAGGCGCTAGCCAAGGTGCCGAGCCTTGACGACGACCGCATCATTCGCCGCTTCCGCAATGTCATCCAGTCGATGTTGCGCACGAACTTCTATCAGGCAGGGCCGGATGGAGCGTTGCGGTCGTCGATCGCGTTCAAGATCGACTCCAGCAAAATCGAAGAGTTGCCGTTGCCGCGGCCGATGGTCGAGATTTTCCTGTGTTCGCCTGAGGTCGAGGGCATTCATTTGCGCTTCGGGAAGGTCGCGCGCGGCGGGTTGCGGTGGTCTGACCGGCGCGAGGATTTCCGGACCGAGGTCTTGAGCCTGGTGAAGGCGCAGCAAGTGAAGAACGCGGTCATCGTGCCGGTCGGTTCGAAGGGTGGGTTCTATCCGAAGAAGTTGCCGCCGGCTTTGAACCGCGAGGCTTGGATGGCGGGCGGGATCACCGCGTATAAGACGTTCATCGCGTCGCTGTTGGATGTGACCGACAACATTGCGGCGGACGGTAAGATCGTGCCGCCGAAGGATGTCGTGCGGCATGACGGGGATGACCCTTATCTCGTCGTTGCGGCGGATAAGGGGACGGCGACGTTCTCCGACATCGCGAACGGTATTTCGAAGGACTACGGGTTTTGGCTCGCCGACGCGTTCGCGAGCGGCGGGTCGGTCGGGTACGACCACAAGAAGATGGGAATCACCGCGCGCGGCGCGTGGGAAGCCGTCAAGCGGCATTTCCGCGAGATCGGCACCGATATTCAGACGTCGCCGTTCACGGTCGTCGG
>JAEUMM010000438.1 GCA_016792645.1 Alphaproteobacteria bacterium
GCGGATTTGAAGTCGCTGGGGATTCCCAGCGAAGCCGAATACGTCGCGATGTACTGCAAGCGCACGGGGCGGCCGGGGATCGAGAATCTCGATTTCTACTTCGCGTATAATTTCTTCCGCATCGCCGGCATCTTGCAGGGCATCGTCGGGCGGGTGCGTGACGGGACGGCGGCGAGCGCCCATGCGACGCAGATGGCGGCGAACGTGCGGCCGCTGGCGGAGCTGGGTTGGGAATACGCGAAGCGCGCGGGAGCTAAGGACTGATGCTGCGACTTGCCGTTGTTCTCGCGGGCCTTGCGCTCGCGTGTTTGCCCGCGCGAGCGGATACGAAGCTGATCTACGCCGGGACGCTGTTTGCGGTGCCGGGGCAAGCGCCGTTGAAAGAGCAGACCGTCGTGGTCAAAGACGGACGGATCAGCGAAGTGAAGGCTGGGTTCGTGCGGGCTTCGACGGGCGAACGCGTCATCGATCTGCGCAATCAGTTTGTGTTGCCGGGTCTGATCGACTGCCACGTTCACATCTTGGGCGAGTTGAGCGCGAAGAGCAAAGTTGAGCGGGTCGAGGACAGCGAAGCGTTCGATGCGCTGCGCGGCGCGACCTACGCGCTGCGGACGTTGCGGGCGGGCTTTACCACCGTGCGCGATCTCGGCGAGCGGTCGCCGGCGATCTTTGCGCTGAAGCGCGCGATCGGCGAAGGCATGATTGCGGGGCCGCGGCTTGTGATTGCCGGATCGACGATTACGCCGACGGGCGGGCATGCGCAGACCTACGGCTACCGCGACGACGTCAACGCGCTGTTTGCGTCGACGGGCGTTTGCGACGGCGTTGAAGACTGCCGGCGCGCCGTCAGGCTGCAGGTGTCGCGCGGGGCGGACGTGATCAAGCTGGTGTCGACGGGCGGCGTGTTGTCGGACATCAAGGCGGGCGTCGATCAGCAGTTCACGGACGACGAGCTGTTGTCGATCGTGAAGACGGCGCACGGACTGGGCCGCCGTGTGGCGGCGCATGCGCATGGCGCGGGCGGGATCAACGCGGCGCTGCGTGCGGGCGTGGATTCGATCGAACATGGGTCTTACGTCAACGACGAATCCATTTCGTTGTTTCGCAAGACGGGCGCCTATCTGGTGCCGACGGTGATGGCGGGCGTGACGGCGGCGCAGTATGCGAAGACCGGCGGGTTCATGTCGGAGGCGCAGAAGCAGAAGGCGCTGCAGGTGGGGCCTGTCATTCAGAAGGCGCTGGAGCGCGCTTATGCCGGCGGCGTGAAGATTGCGTTTGGCACCGATACCGGCGTGTCGCCGCATGGGCAGAATGCGAAGGAGTTCGTGCTGATGGTCGAGGCGGGGATGCCGCCGATGGAGGCGCTGAAGGCGGCGACCGTGAATGCGGCCGACTTGCTGCAATTGTCGGAGACGATCGGCACGATCGAGGCCGGGAAAGCCGCCGACATCATCGCGGTCGAGAAAGACCCGACGCGCGAGATCCGTACGATGGAGCGTATGCGCTTCGTGATGCGCGGCGGCGTCGTGTATGTGAACCCATGAGCTTTGCGCCAGGCCCGGTTCGCGCGAACCATCGCTTTGACGAGGCGGCGCTGGAGCGGTATCTGCGCGCCAACGTCGACGGATTCGATGCGCCGCTCGGCGTGCATCAGTTCGGCGGCGGGCAGTCGAATCCGACCTTTCTGCTGACGTCCGGGGCTAAGCAGTATGTGATGCGCAAGAAGCCGCCGGGGGTGTTGCTCAAGAGCGCGCATCAGGTCGATCGCGAATTCCGCATCATGAAGGCGTTGGCGCAGACCGATGTGCCTGTGCCGCGCATGCATGTCCTGTGCAACGACGAGAGCGTCATCGGGACGGCGTTCTATGTGATGGACTATCTGGAAGGGCGCATCTTTCGCGATCCGCAGTTGCCGGGGGTCGCGCCGGCCGAGCGTAGCGCGATCTATGACAGCATGAACGACGTTCTGGCGCGGCTGCACAAGGTCGACTTTGCGGCGGTTGGGCTTGGCGATTATGGGCGGCCGGGCAATTACTTCGACCGGCAGGTTTCGCGGTTCATCACACAGTATCGCGGGGCGCAGACGGATCAGATTGCCGACATGGAGCGGCTGATCGAGTGGATGCCGCACAACATTCCGAAAGACGACAGCGTTTCGATCGCGCACGGCGACTACCGGCTTGAGAACACGATCTTTCATCCGAGCGAGCCGCGGATGATTGCCGTGTTGGATTGGGAATTGTCGACGATCGGGCATCCGTTGGCCGACCTCGCCTATAATTGCATGGGGTATCACGTGATGAACCCGCGTCAGGGCGGGCTTGTCGGCGTCGATCATGCGGCGACGGGGATCCCCAGCGAGCGTGACTATGTCGAGCGCTATTGCGCGCGAACGGGGCGCGGGCGGATCGAGAACTGGTCGTTCTATTTGAGCTTTTCGGTGTTCCGGTTGGCGTCGATCGCGCAGGGCGTCTACAAGCGCGGGCTGGACGGCAACGCAAGTTCGGAAAATGCGAATGCTTTCGGTAATGCTTGCCAATTCCTTGCCGGCGAGGCGTGGCGCCTAGCGAACGCTCGACTTTGAGCGCCAAAATCCACGGGTTATCACCGGCTTAACGCGCGCGCTTCGGTGTCGTGTGACCTGTCACTTTAGTCATTTTTTACGGCGCGTGGTTTAACGTTTGGCCTTGGTGGCACGCTTCGTTTGCGGGCTTCGGGGGCATATGCAGAATTCATCGGCCGATAGCGAACACGCCGGCGCGTCCGCGTTGACGGCCGAGTCGCGCTTGAAGCTGATGGAGATGCAGTTCGCGCTGACCGAGCGCGTGGCGCGCATCGGCTATTGGCGGCACGAGGCGGGCGCGAAGTACCCGACGTGGTCGCCGGGCTTCTACGACATTCTGGAAGTAAGCCCCGACGACGTCAGGCCGAACGCGCGCTGGCTGATGGATCGCATGCATCCCGACGATCGGGACGAGGTGGTTCAAAAGTTCACGAACGCGATGACGAAAGGCGTGCCGTTTTACTACCGCACACGCGGCTTCCGGCAGAACGGCGAGATCCATATCTACGACACGCACGGCGACATCGAGCGCGGGGCGGACGGCGAGATCGCGGCGATCATCGGCGTCGTGCAGGACGTCACCGCAAAGGTGCAGGCCGAAGAAGCGCTGAAGGAACGCGAGAGCGCCTATCGGTTCATGACCGACGAGGCGAGCGACATCATCGCGCGCCATTCGGCCGAGGGGCGGTTGATCTTCGTGTCACCCGCGGTGAAACGCATTTTTGGCTTTGAGCCGCAGGAGATGTTCGGGCGCACGGCCTTCGAAGGCGCGCATCCGGACGACATCGCCGGCATTAAGGCGGCGCTTGCCGATGCGCGCAAGCGCAACGAGACCGGCAGCTATGTCTACCGCGTGAAGCACCGCGACGGGCACTTCGTTTGGCTTGAGACGCATCTGCGGTTCGTCTCGGATCCCAAAACCGGCGCGTTCGAAGGCGCGATTTCGGTTTCGCGCGACGTCACCGTGCGCAAGCAATTCGAGGAAGAGCTGCAGGGCGCGCGCGAACGCGCGGAGGCGGCAAGTCACACGAAGTCGCGCTTTCTCGCGAACATGAGCCATGAGTTGCGCACGCCGCTCAACGCCATCATCGGGTTCTCCGATATTCTCTCGCGCGAGATGTTCGGGCCGCTGGGCAACGACCGCTACGGCGAGTACGCAAAGCTGATCAACGAGTCCGGCGCGATGCTGCTCGACCTCATCAACGATTTGCTGGATATGTCGAAGATCGAGGCCGGCAAGTTCGAGCTGCACTACGAAGACGTGCTGGTGTGCGAGTCGATCACGGCAAGCATTCGCCTGGTCTCGCGCCGGGCGGAGGAAAAGAACGTCACGATATCCGCGAATATCGAGCCCGAAGGTTTGACGCTGCGGGCGGACCAGCGGGCGTTCAAGCAGATCATGCTGAACTTGTTGTCGAACGCGGTAAAATTCACCCCGGCGAACGGCAAGATCGAGGTTGACGCCATCGGCCGCGGGCCGGGCTTGCGCCTGACGGTGCGGGACACGGGCATCGGCATTCCGTCGGATGTACTGCCGCGGTTGGCGCGTCCGTTCGAGCAGGCGTCGAACGATCCGTCGCGCGCGCATGGCGGGTCGGGTTTGGGGTTGGCGCTCGTCAAGTCGCTGACGCAGCTGCACGGCGGCGAATTCACGATCAGAAGCAAAGAGGGCCACGGCACCGAAGTGACCGTGACCCTGCCTTTGACGCCCTTGAAGTCGGGCCGCGCGGCTTAAGCCGCTTACTCAGCCGCGTCCATTCGCATTTGGTTCGAGTGTTTGCCGAATTCGAGGCGGGCGATGGTGCGGTTGTGGACTTCGTCGGGGCCGTCGGCGAGGCGAAGCGTGCGCTGGCCGGCGTAGAGGCGGGCGAGGCCGGCGTCGGTCGTGACGCCCGCACCGCCCCAGGCTTGGATCGCGTCGTCGATGACTTGCAGCGCCATGCGCGGGGCTGCGACTTTGATCATCGCGATTTCCGTGCGGGCGACT
>JAEUMM010000019.1 GCA_016792645.1 Alphaproteobacteria bacterium
TGCCGCGAGCCCAAGGCGCTGAGTCATGTGTTGGCCAATCTCGACAAGTTTGTGGTCAAGGCCGTCGGCGAGAGCGGCGGTTACGGCATGCTTGTCGGGCCGCACGCGACGGCGACGGAGCGCGCGGCGTTTGCCGAGAAGGTGAAGGCAGATCCTGAGAACTACATCGCGCAGCCGACGATTCAACTCTCGACCTCGCCGTGTTGCGTGGGGTCGGGGATCGAGTCGCGGCACGTCGACCTTCGGCCCTATATCCTGACCGGACGCGAGACGCGTTTGGTGCCGGGCGCCTTGACGCGCGTGGCGTTGAAGCGCGGCAGCCTGGTCGTGAACTCGAGCCAAGGCGGCGGGTCCAAGGACACGTGGGTGGTCGGGTGAGCAGCGGCGGGATGCTGTCGCGGGTTGCGGACTCGCTCTATTGGATGGCGCGTTATCTGGAGCGGGCGGAGCACAGCGCGCGCGTCTTGTCGGTGAAGCTCGAGGCGATGATCGATCAGACGCCGGAGGATGCGGCCGAGGCGTGGATCCGCGTCGTTGGGGCGCTGGCGTGGCCGATGACGGTGCCGCCGACAGGCACGCCGATCGAGATCGCGCGGCAGCTGACGCTGGACAAGGCGCACGCGTCTTCGATCATGACCAGCGTGCGTTCTGCGCGCGACAACGCGCGGCAGGTGCGCGAGCTGATCTCGACCGAGATGTGGGGACAGATCAACAAGATGCACCTGAAACTCAGCGTGCACGACATTCAGCAGTCGTGGAGCGCGAAGCCGGTGCCGTTCCTGCACGAGATCTGCGACGATCTGCTGCTGTTTGCGGGCATCACCGATTCCACGATGCGGCACGGCGAGGGTTGGCATTTCATCCAGCTTGGCCGGTATATCGAGCGGGCGCAGATCGTGAGCCGTCTGCTCGACTTGCATTTCGGCACGATGCCGGACGACGTGCCGGGGGACGTAAAGGCGCCGCGGTATTTCGAGTGGGTGACGCTGTTGAAGCAATGCACGGCGTTCGAGGCGTACTGCAAAGTTTATACGGCCGACGTTAAGCCGGCGAAGATCGCCGAGTTTTTGATTTTCGATTCGGAGTTTCCTCATTCGATCCGCTTTGCGGTCGATCGCGTGCAGGAGGAGCTTGGTCACCTCGGCGCTGGCGGGTCGCAGGCGCGGCGCGTGCAGGCGGAGCGGTTGGCGGGGCGGCTTAAGGCCAGTCTCGATTACGGGCAGGTCGACGAGCTGCTGGAAGGCGACATCGACGGTTTCCTGCGGTCGATCCAGACAACGTGCAAGCAGATTCATCAAGCGACATTCGACGCGTTCATCGGTTACAGCGTCGACGAATTGCTGCCGGGGTAGCGATGTATTACTCGATCCGACACGTCACCCGTTACCGCTACGACGCGCCCGTGCGCGAAAGCGTGATGCAGCTGTTCGTCCAACCGAAAAGCGATGGCCCCCAGCGGCTGCAATCGTTTCAGGTTTCGTCGTCGCCGCGCGCCGGGCTTCAGGCGTACACGGATCATTTCGGCAATGCGGTCTATCACTTCGACGTGCCGGGCGTGCATCAGGAATTGACCATCGAAGCGGACGCCGAGGTCGAAGTACAGCCGATGGCGGCGCCGCCCGATTGGGTCGATGCGTCGGCATGGGCGACGCTCGCCTCGCCGCAAGTTCACGGCGACAATTTCGACTGGCTGCATCAGCGCGGTGTGTCGCGTGCGACGCCGGCGCTGGACGCGTTCTTGCGCGAGCGCGGGATCGTGAAGTGCGACGACCCGATGACGGCGCTGCGGCGGTTGAACCGCGCGTTGTTCGAGGCGTTCGCCTACACGCCGGAAGCGACGGAAGTGGATTCACCCATCGACATCGCGCTCAAGAAGCGCAAAGGCGTGTGCCAGGACTTCGCTCACATCATGCTGGCGACGGCGCGGTCGTGGGGCATTCCGGCGCGCTATGTGTCGGGCTACCTGTTCACCAAACGCGATGCGGGCGACCGCTCATCCGCGGACGCGACGCATGCGTGGGTCGAAGCCTATGTGCCGCCGTGCGGGTGGGTCGGGTTCGATCCGACGAACAATGTGCTGGCGGGCGAGCGCCATATCCGCGTGGCCGTCGGGCGCGACTATGACGACGTGCCGCCGGTGCGCGGCATCTTCAAAGGCCCGGCAAACAGCGAGCTTGCGGTTGCCGTCAGCGTGCGGCCGGCGCAGGCGCCGCGGCGGCGGGACGATTTTCTGCGCGTCGTGCGGCCCATGTCGCGCATCATCGCGAGGACCGGCGAAGATCCCTTCCACGTGCAGCAACAGCAGCAGCAGCAGCAGTAGCGCGTCTCAAGGGTGCCACACGTCGATCTTGCCGTCTTTGGCGCCGACAAGGATCATTTGGGCGCGCCAGTCGACCAGGATCAGGCGCTCGGCGCCGCTGAGTTTCATGAAGGCTTCGGTGAGTTTCAGACTGTCGGCGCCAGCGCCGACGGACGCGGCAAGCACCGGGATGCGGTCGTCTTGCGTGTAGCCGTAGAGCGTGACGTTTCCGCCCAAGGGCAGCGTGAAGCCGTCGCGGACACGGCCGGTGACGTGACCGGCTGACGTGATGACCGGCGCTGCCCTGTGTTTCGTGCCGAGCGCCGATGCAAGCCGCGCCACCGGATCGGGTCCGGCGATCACAGGTGTCCGGGCAATCTTGCGGACGTAGAGGTTTTTCCAACCGTGCGTTTGGCGGTTCGCCTGCTCGAAGATTTTGAATTCGGACAGCTTTGCCTTGATCTCTTCAAGGCGGGCGCGATCGTAGAATTCGACTTGCGTCCAATCGTCTTCGTGAAAGACGAGATCCGCGTCGCCGACCGGTCCTGCGTCCTCAAGCACCGCGAGATCCTCCGAGATCGTGGGGATCGTCATCAGGATGTCGTTCGGATTCATCATCCGAACGTCTGTCGCCTGGGCGGCCGACGCCAGTCCGAAGAAGGCGGATACGGCCGCGAGCAGTTTCCTCATGCCGTCAGTTTCCGATGTGGGCGGCCAGGAATTTCTCCATTTCGGTCAGCAGGATAACGTTCGAGGTCGGTTTGCGGAAATTGTGTCCCTCGCCCTCGATGGTGACGAACTGGACTTGTTTGCCGGCCTTGCGAAGAGCCGCGTCCATCCGCTTGCTTTGGTCGATGGGCACGTTGGTATCGTCGTCGCCATGCACCAGGAGGACCGGCACTTTGAAGTTCTGGGCCTGGAGTGCGGGCGAAACGGCGGTCATCTCTGCGAGATCGGATTTCGGGTTGCCCAGAAGTTTGAGCCAATAGGTAAAGACCGACGATTCCGCGCCGATCTGTTCTTCACGCGTTTCGATAAAGGCGGGCAGGTCGGTGACGGCCGCGATGGCGATCACGCATTTGTAGAGATCGGGCGTGAAGGCGCCGCCGGCCAGCGCGGCATAGCCGCCGTAGCTGGCGCCGGCGATGCAGATGCGGTTCGGATCTGCGGTGCCGTCGGCGATCAACGCCTTCACGCCGTCGGTCACGTCGTCTTGCATGAGGCGGCCCCACTGGCGGTAGCCCTTTTCCGCATATGCCTTGCCGTAGCCGCCCGAGCCGCGGAAGTTCGGTTGGAACACGGCGTAGCCGCGGTTCGCCAGCGCTTGGGCCCAATCGTCGAAGCGCACGAAATCGCGCGCCTCGGGTCCGCCGTGGGGCATGACCACCAGCGGCAGCTTCTTGTCGCCCTTTCCGGGCGGCAGCGTGAGGTAGCCAGGCACCTTGGCGCCGTCGCGCGTCTTGTATTTGATGATCAGCACGTCGCCCAATTCGGCCGGCGCGATGTCGGGCTTGGCGCGGCCGATCAGCGAGGCGTGGTTCTTCTTCGGGTCGAAGAGGTAGTACGAGCCCGGATCCTTCGGCCCTTGGGTGTTGACGACGAAGCGCGTGCGATCCTGCGACCACGAGCTGATGCGGATGATCGCGGATTCGCTGAAGGTGGCGTCGAGGCGCCCTTGCACGTCGGCGAGCGCGGGGTCGAAGTAGTGGCTTTGGAAGACATCGTCGACATAGAAGACGCCGGAGAGTTTCGCGGTGTGCAGATCGTAGAGCGGGCCGCCGACGGGATCGCCGACATCGACTGACGGATGCTGGTAGAGCGGCTTGCCCAGCGTGCGCGTGGTCAAATTGTATTCGTAAAGCGCGTAGCGGTCGGTTTGGCGGCTGACCGCGATGGCGACGTTCGGATCGTCGGTGAAGCCTTCGATGTTGAGCTCGGGAAAATCCTTGGCGCCGTATTCGGAGATCTTCTCCCAATCGTCGCTGTCGCCTTTGCGGGCGTAGATTTCGATACGGTCGCGGCGGGGGCGATAGTCCCAACGAATGCGCGGCACGCCGGCGCGGTCGGTCAGCCATTCGACGGTGTGGACGCTGCCGCGCTGGACCAGCTCGGCGCGGCCGTCGTCGACGTTGACGCGATAGACGTTGAACTTGTCGTCCTTGCCGGTCGCGGCCATCAGCACCGCTTTCGGGTCGTCGGGCAGGCGATGAAGGATGCCCGACAGGTCGCGGGTGGTGCGGAATTTGCGGGCATTGGCGAATAAGACCGTGACGTTGCCGCCGCTGCGGTCGACGGCGACGACGCGCGAGATCGTCGTGTCGTAGGTCGTTCCCATCCAGCGTTCGGTCGACGGCTTCGACAAGCCGATGAGCAGGCGGTCATCGTTCGCCCAATCGACCCAGTCGACTTCGACGTCGGCCGGTATGCTGAAAGCCTTCAGCGTTTCCTGCTGAGCGTCGGTGTCGTAGATCAGCACGAACATCTTTTTGCCTTCGCGCGTTCCCACGGCCATGTGCTTGCCGTTCGGCGAGATGCGAGGCGTCAGCATCGCCGGTTCGGCGGCGATCGTTTCGAACGGAACTTTCGCGGATGCTTCGGCTGCTGTCCCGACAACAATGTAGAGCGCCAGCAACAAGGCGGCGATGGCGCGCGACGGCGTCATGATTTCGTTCCCCCGAAATGAAGTCACAATATGGCTGGCGGCGCCCTCAAACGGCAAGGGCGGAGCTTGCGCCCCGCCCTCCAACTGAATTGTGTGACTTTTGTTACTGCAGATCGACCGTTGCGCGCCGGTTCTGCGGCTCCTTTACGCTGTCGCCGGTTTGGACCAGCAATTCCGTCTCGCCTTTGCCGGTCGTCGTCGCCGTGCCGAATTCGGTGCCGAGATCGATGGCGATGGTGGCATCGGCGTCTTCGATCCAGTTGGCACCGGCTTCGACGCCGACGTACCAGCCTTTGAAGTGACCCGCGTTTGCGGTGCCCGCCAGTGCGATCGACGCGACGGCACCCAGAAGAGCAGCTCTTGACTGATCCCCCGATTTACGAACACCCGGGAAAGCAGCCGCCTTTGCGGCGCGACGCCTTCGAACGCATTTCCCGACAGCCAGTTTAACGCCGATCCAGTTTTGGCGGCAGACTCTCTTTCGTCGAATAACGATGAACGGCGACTACCAGCGATTGTGGCTTTGGGGCGCGTGGCGACAAATTGAGGCCGTGGCACGAGCCCGGGTTTTGCCATGCCCCAATAGGTTGTCGGAGGTGCCGTCCATCCGGTATGAGTGCGGCCCCGCTTGATTCCGCGACACTTTAAGCCCCGCCCATGGCCGCGTTTCGACTGCCGCAGCCGCACCCCGATGCTGTGCGCTTCGTTCCGTTC
>JAEUMM010000033.1 GCA_016792645.1 Alphaproteobacteria bacterium
GCGCGACGGCAAAACGCTGGGCTACATCTACGACGCCGGCCCCGACGTCGAGGAAATCGCGAAGTGGGCCTACATGCGCTACCTCACGGAAAACGCGCTCGCCCCCACGACCTTCCCGAGCCTCATGCAACTCGAAAACGAACTCGTCGCGATGGCCGCCGCGCACTTGGGCGACGTTTCCGGCGTCGTCGGCAACTTCACCAGCGGCGGCACCGAATCCTGCATGCTCGCCGTGAAGACGGCGCGCGACTTCGCCCGCGCCACGCGCGGCATCACCGAACCCGAGGCGATCCTGCCGGTCACCGCGCATGCCGCGTTTCAAAAGGGCTGCCACTATCTCGGCGTGAAGAAGGTACTCGTCCCCGTCGATCCAAAAACGTTCAAATCCGATCCCGCGATCATCGAAAAAGCAATCACGCCCAACACGGTCCTGATCGTCTCCTCCGCCGTTTCCTACGCACACGGCGTCCTCGATCCCATCGAAGCGATCGGCACCGTCGCGCAGAAGCACAAGATAAACTTCCACGTTGACGGCTGCATCGGCGGCTTCCTGTTGCCGTACTTCAAACGCCTCGGCGCCAAACTGGGCGAGTTCGACTTCCGCGTCCCCGGCGTGACATCCATGTCGATGGACTTCCACAAATACGCCTACTGCCCGAAAGGTGCGTCCGTCGTCCTGCACCGCTCGAAGGACTACCGCCGCTTCCAATTCTTCGTCACATCGGATTGGACCGGCTACACGATCATCAACCCAACGATTCAATCGGCGAAGTCGGGCGGCCCGATGGCCGCGGCATGGGCGGTGTTAAACACACTGGGCGACGAAGGGTATATGCGCTTCGCCGACCGCATTTGGAAGGCAACACAAGCGATCTGCGACGGCATCCGCGAGATGCCGGGCGTTCGCCTCCTCGGCGAACCGGATTCAAACCAAGTCGCCTTCACAACCGATGGCTTCTCGCCGTTCCACATCATCGACGAGATGGCCGCTCGCGGCTGGGGCGTGCAGCCGCAATTCGGCTACCACGGCTCGGAAGCGAACGTGCACATCTCGATCGGCCAAAAGACATTTGATCAATCGTCCGAATTTCTTGCTGCCTTGAAGGAGTCGGTCGAAGCGTGTCGCGACAAAGGTTTCAGCCAAACGGCCGCACGCGTGAAGGCGGAGCTATCCCGCATGAACGTTGCGGATTTCAAACCTGAAATGTTAGGTGAACTCATGCGCGCCGCCGGCATCGAAGACGGCCAACTGCCGCGCAAGTCTGCTGAGCTCAACCAAATATTGAACGTCCTGCCGCCATCTGTCACAGCGTTCGCCCTTACCGAATTCATGAACGACCGCTACATCTACCGCCCCAAACGGTAGCCCCTGCGTCGTCCACCATGTCCCCGCGTCAGAAGATTGATACCGGCGTCATCTACGCCGCCAGCGCCTTCGTCATCTGGGGCGTGATCCCGATCTATTGGAAAGAGGCGCTGGGCGGCATCGACGCGGTCGAAATCGTAATGCATCGCATCGTCTGGACGCTGGTCTTCGCGATCGCGGCGCTCGCGGCATGGGAACGGCTGCCCAAACTCTACGAAGCGCTCACGACACGCCGTTCGATTATGGCGTTATCCGTCAGTGCCGTCCTCATCGCGATCAACTGGGGTATCTTCATTTGGGCCGTCACGGTAGACCGCATCATCGAGACGAGCCTGGGCTACTACATCAACCCGCTGGTCAATTTCGTTCTCGGCGCCGCCTTCCTCGGCGAGCGGCTCACCCGTATTCAGCTGATCGCGGTCGCTCTCGCGACGCTGGGCGTGCTGAATCAGACGCTGTCGCTCGGCTACCTACCCTGGGTGTCCCTGGTGCTGGCGGTCAGCTTCGGCTTCTACGGCCTGATCCGTAAGACGGTCGCCGTTGAATCGCTTGAAGGCTTGACGGTCGAATCCATCATCCTCGCGCCCGCGGCCCTCGGCTACATCGCCTATCTGACGGTCACCAAGCAGGGCGCGTTCACGCACGTGAATTGGATGACGGATCTCAATCTCGTCATCGCCGGGCCGCTGACGGCCATTCCGCTCTTGCTGTTCGCAGCTGGCGCGCGTCTGGTCCGGCTATCGACCATCGGCTTCCTGCAATATCTCGCGCCGTCGATCGCACTGCTGATCGCGGTCTTCATCTACCATGAGCCATTCACGACGGCACACGCGATTACCTTCGCGTGCATCTGGGCCGCGCTGATCTTGATCTCGTGGGAGGCCTTACGGCGGGACGCCTATTCCGCCGCTTGACGGTGGAAGTTCATGATAGCGGGCAGCGTGTCCTCGACCCGGTTCACGACCGTGTAGAGTTCTTTCAGCCCATAGCGCGCAAAATTGTGCGACCCGACGCGATCGAATGTCGCGAACAGCGGGTCCCAGAACCCTTTCGTGTTCACGAATACGATCGGCTTCTTGTGCAAACCCAACTGCGCCCACGTCATCGCTTCAAGCACTTCTTCAAGCGTGCCGAGACCGCCCGGCAAAATCACAAACGCATCCGCCATACCGTGCATGCGTTCTTTGCGCTCGTGCATGTTGGGCGTGATGACGAGTTCGGTGAGGCTCGCAAGCTCAATCTCGCGCGCACGCAGGAACTGCGGAATGATCCCGATGACTTCGCCGCCGGCTTCAAGCGCCGCGCGCGCGACTTCGCCCATCAACCCGATCGAAGCGCCGCCGTAAATCAAGCGCGCATTCGCCAGAGCAATGTCGCGGCCCAATGCGCGAGCCGCTTGCATGTACGCCGGATCGCTACCTTCGGAGGAGCCGCAGAAGACGCAAACCCCAATCAGCTTATGCATTGTTCTATCCAGGCTGAACGCAGAGGATTCAACTATACGGGTTCCCCGTAAATGGTTTGAAACCATGCACGAAGTGTGCGGCGAAACGATGACGTCGGGAAGGGCGGAAATAGGGGGGACTTGGTTGTATTCGTCACAAAGGTTACCATCGGTTAAGAAACAAAACGCGCGGAAGGTTGGAGGGGTTTCAAATGAAACACTGGTTTGTGGGTGTCGCCCTTGTTGTTTGTGCAAGTGCGGCATGGGCCGCTGACGCGCCGCAGCAAATCATCGACGAGCGCGTTTCGGGAATGAAGAAGATGGGCGGCGAAATCGCCGTCGCGTCAAAGACGCCCACGGCCGTTATCGCTCAAGCAAGCCTCAGCAGCGCTCTCACCTTCGCCGAATCCATTCCGGCACGCTTTCCGAAGGGCACCGGTGTTGGCGACCCGGGCGTGACGAAGACGCGCGCTCTCCAAGATATTTGGGCCAAGCCCGCCGAATTCAAGTCTGCGACAGACGCGCTCGTTACGGCCCTCAAGGCCGCGCGCGACGCCGCGGGCGACAAGACGAAGCTCGATGCGGCGCTCGGTAATGTCCGCAAAAGCTGTGGCGGCTGCCACACGCCGTTCCGCGGTCCCGAGACGGAATAGGTCGTGACGCCTCTCCGCTGGCTCGTTGTTGCGGTGCTGGCAGCAGCTGTCGTCGTCCTGGTTTGGCTTGTCTTGCCCTCGCGCGCGACGGTCGTCATTCCCGACGGCATGTCGAGCACAAACCCCGGCATGGCCGAACGCGGTGCGTATCTCGTTCGCGCTGCAAGTTGCATGAGCTGTCATTGGGACAAGAAGGGCGGCGGACAACCGTTCGCCGGGGGCCGCGCCTTGGCGACGCCCTTCGGCACGTTCTACAGCCCAAACCTCACGCCGGACAAAGATCACGGCATCGGCGCTTGGACGGACGAAGATTTCGTGCGCGCCCTGACGCACGGCGAAGGGCATGAGGGCGAAGATCTGTACCCGGTCTTTCCGTACACGTCCTATGCGCGCGTGAAGATCGAAGACGCGCTGGCGATGAAGGCCTATCTGGCGACGCTCGCGCCCGTGCCGGCAGAAACCCGCGCGCATGAGATTTCTTTCCCGTTCTCGTGGCGCGCGCTGATGAAGGGATGGAAGCTCTTGTTCTTGACCGCGGCGGAACCGCTCGCGGACGACACGGCGCAGGATGCAACCTGGAATCGCGGCCGCTATTTGGTCGAGGCGTTGGGCCACTGCGGCGAATGTCACACAGCGCGTGGAACCTTCGGCCAAGCCGACACATCGCGCTATTTGCAGGGAAATCCGACGGGGCCTGAAGGGTGGCGCGTGCCCGCTCTCGTTGGTCCCAACTCGAAACTCGCTCAATGGTCTGTGGAAGAACTGGCGGAGTACCTCAAAAGTGGCGCCAAGCCGGACTTCGATTCGGCGCAAGGGCCTATGGCGGAAGTGATCGAAGACAGCACGAAACACCTAACCGATGAGGATTTGCGCGCGATGGCGCTCTACCTCAAGTCGTTGGGCCGCCACTGACGAAACCTGTTGATAGGCGCATGGGCCGCAATTGCGGCCGTTCCTTCGGCGTCTAGATTGCCGGTCATTCGTCAACAAACAACAAGCGGGGCGAGCCATGGCGCGCGCAATTGTCATCGTGGGTTTGATGATCGCGATCACCGCGACGATGTTCGCCATCACGCGCAATTCGGCTGTCCCACCCGGTGAAGCGGCGAGCGGCCCCTCGGCGACGGTGAGGCTGGACGATATTGCGCCGGCGCCCGCCACCGCCGCAACACCGGCCGAAGAGCCGAAGATCGAAGACGAACAGCAATCGCTGACGTCGGCCGATCCGCGCCCGGTGATCAATCCCGTGGAAGATGCGGCGCCCGAAGCGAAAAGCGCGCAGGACGTCACCAACGGTCCCGTCGCCGGCGCGGCGCCGTCGGTGGGCACGGCGGGTATCAACGACAAAGGTCGCGCCTCGTTCACCGGAACGGCGACTCCCGGGGACACGGTGTCGATCGTCTGGGACGGAAAGCCGATCGCCACCACGACGGCCGACACGTCCGGCAATTGGGAAATCGAGTTCAAAGCACCGGTCGGCAAATCGGATCACGAACTCTACGCGTCCGCACAGGCCAAAGACGGAAGCGTCATCATCGGTCCGCAGCGCGCCACCATACGCCCGCCGGTGACCGAAGGCGGCTTGCCGCGCATCACCATCAAGTCTGCTGACCAAGTCGCCACCACCTTACAGGAAGGCAACGTCGCTGCGCCTGAACCGAAGACGGGCCTGGTCGTCGAAAAGATCACCAACGGTGAGACAGGGCTGACGATCCTGACCGGCAGGGCGGATCCCGGCGCAACGGTGAAGGCCGCGATCAACGGCAAGGCCGCGGGCGACACGCGCGTCGCGGGCGACGGTTCGTGGACGCTTGCCGCGACCAATCCTTCGGGCAAGGCGGCCGACAGCGTGCGCCTTGAACTCATCGACAAGGAAGGTGCCAAGATCGACGAAGCCGACCTGCCGCACAAAGTGCCCGCAGCCAGCGCGAAAGTCGCCGCCAAAGAGCCGGAGACAAAGCCGGACGCCCCCGCGGTCTTCACCTCCGCGCCGCCCGCCAAAGCGGAGAAGGGCAAGAGCGATGACAAAGAGGTGGCCGCGCTCGTTCAACCCGCCGCGACCGCGGAACCAGAGCGACCGAAGCGCAAGATCATCCGCGTACGTCGTGGCGACAGCCTGTGGCGCATCTCGAAGCGCCACTTGGGCAACGGCAAGAGATGGGCTGCCTTCTACAAGGCCAATAAGCGCAAGATCGACAACCCGAACCTGATCTTCCCGGGACAGACGCTGATTATTCCCGGCTGAAGCGGACGGCACACTGGAACTCCCGGCGCGCATGGCCTAAGTCAACGCCATGCCGCCATCACCAGGACGATCGACGGCCACAGCGGGTGAAGC
>JAEUMM010000036.1 GCA_016792645.1 Alphaproteobacteria bacterium
GGTCCCGATATCGACCGGCATGTCTTCCGGCGCAAAGAAATGCCGCGCCCGCAAACCCGTCTTCTGCTCGATCAGCTCCGACCGCGCGCGCGCCGTCTCTTCTGCGCCCGCGTCGCGCACGTTGCGCGCATGCGCGCCGTCGATCAGCCGCTGCCCGATGTCGCGATTGGTGACGACCGTCTCGGGCAAAATGCTGGCGGTGGCGACGATAGAGACGTCTTGCATACAAGAATCCTGCGGGGTCCGTTTACCATGCGCCCCCGAAACGCAACTGCAGCATACTATCTGAAACGGGCAGGCCTCTTGTCCAGAAACGCTTGCACCGCTTCTTTATGCTCGGGCGTCACCCAGCACGCGCGCAAGTAGTCCGTCTCCCGCTTTTGCGCCAGGGTCATGTCCTGCTCGCAAGCGTTCTTCGAGAGTAAATCCTTTGTCATGCGCAGCATCGGGTCGGGGTTGGCCGAAATCGCTTTGCCTAATTCATAGGCTTTCGGCAGCAGTCCCTCATGCGGGGTGACATAGTCGGCAAGTCGGATCGCGTGCGCCTCGCGTCCGTCAACCAAGCGCGCCGTCAGCATCAACTCGCTGGCCTTGCCCCACCCGACGCGGCTGACAAGATAGTGGCTCGACGCCAACTCCGGCACGATCCCCATCTTCACGAACACCAGCCCGAACTTCGCAAGCTCCGACGCGACGATGATGTCGAACGGCAAGATCATCGTGACGCCGATCCCGACCGCCGGCCCGTTCACGGCAGCGATCAGCGGCTTTGACGAGCGCACCAGGCCGATCCAATCCAACCCGCGCGGCAACCCACCCTGACCGCGCGCCGTGTCGGCGCCCGGATCGTCGCCGTCGATGCGCGACTTGAACGTGTGCTCGATATCGGCGCCGGCGCAGAACCCGCGCCCCTCGCCGGTGACGACGATCGCGCCGATCGACTTATCGTTGTTGGCGCGCTCGATGGCATGCGCCATCTCCTCGCTCATCACAGGCATCCACGCGTTCAGCCTCTCAGGCCGGTTCAGCGTGATCAGCGCCACAGGCGCCTGCGTGTCGTATTTGATCGTGGCGTAGGTCATGGCAGACAGTCCTTCAGGTTCAATGGCGGTCAGGAACTCTGAAACCTCCGCCCTGCCGAATGCAAGCCTATCCACCGCGACGCAAGGATGCTCATGAGAAACCGAGGTATGAACCGTCCTGGCTTCTACGTGCTGATCTGCCTTGGCGTCGCGCTCGCCGGTGCGCTGTCCATATGGACCGGCGTCAGCGACATGAACGCGCTTGGGCACGAAACCGCCTGGACCGCGGGACGGATCGCTTTCGGCATTATCGTCGTCGTCTTGGCGCTCGCCTTGGTCCCCAACTTCATCTGGGGAATGCGCGTCGTCAGCGCGTTACAGCGCGGCGACGGCGTCATCGCACGTTGGACAGTAGCGCCCGCCACCTTCGATCAATTTCGCGCCTTCGATCGCACGCTGAAAGGAACGGCCGAAGACAACGACTGGTGGGCGCCTAAGGTCACGCCGCCCGCCGGCGTCACCGTCTTGTTCACAGCCGACAGCGTCCTCGTCGGCGACACCTTCTTCGGTCTCGCAAGCAGTGGGCTCATCCGCTTCAGCAACGTGCGCTGGCGTCAGTCGACGCCGCCCTGTCTCGAGTTCTCGACGGTCATGACGCAAGTTGCCGGGCAGCCGACGTCAGTGCGCGCCTACGATTGGCAGGGCGTTCTGCGCATACCCATCGCCGACGACGCGCATGATGTCGCCGCCAAGGTGTTGCGCCACTACGAAGACGTGACCGCGCGCCGCACGATCGTGAAGCCGAACTTCTGGCGCAGACGCATCAAAATCGGATGGATCGTCACCGCCGTCTCCATCGTCGTCGGGGCCGCGGGCTACGCCCTAAGCGGCATGAACGAAGAACTCGCCCAAGCGCCGCTGATCATGATGATCGTCGGCACGATGTTCACGTTCGCGGGTCTCGCCATTGTGTTCCTGGCGTCGCTCTTCGAGAAGCGCCAACGCAACGGCTGACGCGGACGGCCTTCAGGCCGCCGCCATCATCTCGCCGTTGCCGTTGCGCACGGCATCCGGAATGGACTGATAGATCGTCGGCCGCGCAATATTCAACCGCACGCGCGCCGCGTCGAGATTCTCCGACAACAACCGCACATAGTCTTCGCCCGGCAACCACGCGGCCTTCGCGCCGTTGCGATAAGCCTGCCAAGCCGCGCCGACAAACGGATGCCCACCGCCGATTTCCTTGCGCAGCTTCAAAGCGCCCGCCGCGCCGATCAGCGCAAACCCGGCCGACTTCGTCTGCGCGTAAGAGAACGACACCACGCACGTTTCGCCCAACGCGTCGCGGCCATAGCCGGTCAGCACATGCCAAAGATCGTGGATGTCGCGCATGCGCCGGCCATACCAGGCATACGGATGCTCGCTGTCCAGCGCCTCATCCTCCATGCCCTTGCGGCTCTCTTCGATGAGGCCCTGCGCGGAAATATTCTCGCTTGTCGTGAAATGCAGATAGGCGCGCCCGACGCTGCCGTCCGGCAAGCGCGACAGGAATTCCTTGTCCGAAAGAATGTCCGCCAATTCCTGATGACGGAAAGCAATCGACCCGCCCGCCGGCGACTTCAGCAGCTTCGCATAGCCGTTCGGGATCGAGCGCCCTGACAGAGCGCGCATGATCTCGAACACCTGCGCCGTGTCTTCCTTGTCCTTCAGCAACCGCCCCAACGCGCGAAGGGCCTTCAACGGCTGAAGCCGGAACGCATCGCCGACAGGCGCTACGCGTTGGGCAGGGGCGACTTCGGGGATGTAGGTTTCGGCAATCGACATGGACCGGGCTCTCCGCGTTCGGACGGGCAGCGTTTCAACAACGCCGCCTTCATAACTGACAAATTGTCATTTATCCAGCCCCCTTCAAGAGGCCCAAGCCCACATGCGGCAAAATTAATGAAGCGGGTCGCCGAACGCCGCCGCTGTGGCCATCACGTCATCCACCCGTGGCAGCCGCGCCTCATTCCCCAGATGCTGCACCCCAAAAGCCGAGGCCGCCCGCGCAAACCGGAAGTGAAACGACCACCGCGCCTGCGGCTTCTGCAGCCAGGAATAGACGTAAGCACCATGAAACAGGTCGCCAGCCCCGTTGGTGTCGATCACGCGCTCGGCCGGAACATGTAACGCCGGCAGCCGGCTGACTCCGTCGCCCGCCTCATACCAAAGCAACCCATGCTCGCCCTGCGTCACGCCGCCGACCTTGCAGCCCTTCTTGCGCAAGATCTCCAACGTCTGCTCCGGCGTCTTCTCCAACTGCTGGCAGAACCGGTCGCTGACGATCGCCACATCGACAAAGTCGAGCAACTCCATCGTATTCGCCCGCACCGCCCCGCCATCCAGCGAAACAAGTATACCGCGCTCCCGCGCCTGCTTCGCATAGGCCAGCGTCGCATCCGGCTGATGCCCGTCCAGATGCATCACCTTGCACCCATCGAGATTGAGCGCCGGAAACGGATGAAGAAAATGATCGTCGCGGCACCGAACGATCGCGCGCTTGCCCTCATGCGGCATCACGAACGACAACGAAGACCGCGCCACCTTCCGCGCATGCAACGGAATCCGATAGGCCATCGCCATATCGATAAACATCCGCCCCAACCAATCATCCGCCATCGTCGTCAGCAGGTCGGGCACAACGCCCAACTTCGCGCAAGCAAACGCCGCCGTGACGGCGTTACCGCCAAACGCCACCGCATAATCCCGCGCAACCGTCTTCTCATCCCCCGTCGGAATCTCGTCGGTGAGAAACGTGATGTCGATATAAGTCTGGCCGATGAAGAGAGCTTGCAACGGATCAATTCCTCCAGTTCGCAACACCCTCATACATCCTCCCCCGCATGCGGGGGAGGGGGACCGCGTAAGCGGTAGAGGGGGGTTGACGCCAGACT
>JAEUMM010000039.1 GCA_016792645.1 Alphaproteobacteria bacterium
ACGGATCTCCATCTCTTCCAGCTTGCGCAAGCTGCGCAGCCGCATATTCAAAATCGCCTCGGCCTGAACCTCCGACAGCTTGAACGCCTTCATCAACTCGGGCTTCGGCTCATCCGACGTGCGGATGATCTTGATCACCTTGTCGAGGTCTAAGAAAACCGACAGATAACCGTCGAGGATCTCCAACCGGTCGGCAATCTTCGCCAAGCGATGGCTCGCACGGCGGATCAACACGCCGCGCTGATGATCGAGATACGCGACCAGCGCCTGCTTCAGGCTCATCACCCGCGGCGTCTGGTTTGCATCCAGCACCGTCATGTTGAGCGGAAAGCGCGTCTCCAAATCGGTGAGCCGATAGAGCTGCTCCATCATCAACTCAGGTTCGATGTTGCGGCTCTTCGGAATGAGGACAAGCCGAATATCCTCGGCCGACTCGTCGCGAACGTCGTCGAGGAACGGCAACTTTTTCTCGCCGATAAGGTCTGCAATGCGCTCGACCAGCTTCGACTTCGCCACTTGATACGGAATCTCGGTGACGACGATGATCCACGTGCCCCGCTGCCCGTCTTCCTTGCGCCACTTCGCGCGCACACGGAAACCGCCCTTGCCCGTGCGATAAGCCTCAGCGATCGACTCCGCCGGCTCCACGATCGTGCCGCCCGTCGGAAAGTCTGGCCCCTTGATATACTGCAGCAATGTATCGTCGCGCGCGTTCGGCGCGCCGATCAGATGGATCAACGCCTGCGCGATCTCATCCAAATTGTGCGGCGGAATATTCGTCGCCATGCCGACCGCGATGCCTGCCGCACCGTTCGCCAACAAATTCGGAAACCCACCGGGGATGATGACCGGCTCGCGGTCTTCGCCGTTATAGGTCGGGCGATAATCCGCGCCGTCGTCGTCCAAACCCTCAAGCAGGATCTGCGCGATCTCCGTCAACCGGCTTTCCGTGTACCGCATGGCGGCCGGGTTATCGCCGTCGATATTGCCGAAGTTCCCCTGCCCGTCGATCAGTGGATATCGCAGCGAAAAATTCTGCGCCAAACGAACCAACGCGTCATAGATCGACTGATCGCCATGCGGATGGAACTGACCCATCACGTCGCCGACCACGCGCGCGCACTTCTTGAAGCTGGACTGAGGATCGAGCCTGAGCCGCTGCATCGCGAACAGCAGCCGCCGATGTACGGGCTTCAACCCGTCGCGCACGTCCGGCAAGGCGCGCTGCATGATCGTCGACAGGGCATAGGCCAGATAGCGGTCGCCCAAAGCCTGCTTCAGATCGACGTCGCGTACGTCTTCGATCGTCATCGCGAATCCTCACTACGAGTACCGGGGGAGGGTCTGACTAACGGTCAGGCCCTTGCGCCGCAAGCCGTTCGGTGAGCCGCCCGCGGGCGGCGGGCAGCGGCGTTCCGTGCTGTTCCAAGGCCACGCGCTCCAGGAAAAACCCCGTCAGCGCCAATCCATCCACAAGATCCTGCACGCTGGCCGCCCCATCCTCCGGCGTCAGGAAGCGCGGCAAAGCCAACAAACGCTGACGATAAGGCGCCGCCGCCGCCGCCGTAACTGCCCGCCCCGTCTTCGGCGACACAAATGCCAGCCCCTCGCGCTCACCCGTCACCGCGCACTCGGTCAGATCAAGCCCAAAGCCCAAATCCTCCAGCAGCACGATCTCGAAGCGCACATAATCCTCGATCCATCCGGGCGACGCCTTCTCCGTAACCGTGGACAACATCTGATCCAGCGCCTCGAACACACGCGTGTGCGCCTCACGTTCGGGCAGCGTCGCAGCGACCATCGCGCACGCGGCGCTCAGCCCCGCAAGCTTCAACGCGTCATGAAAGAACTGCGCCGCCCGCGCCGACGCCAGCTCGATGGTATAGCTGCCCAACTGCTGATCGATCCGCGCCCGCCAATGAAGCCGCAAGCCGTTGCCGGGCTCGAGAGCACCCTTCAAACGCTTTGACGTCGCGCCCCGCAGCAACCCCAAGTGCCGCCCGTGCTCGCGCGTCAGCGCCTCAAGAATCGCGCTGCTCTCGCCGAAATGGCGCAATCCCAAGACGATGCCGTCGTCGCTCCAATCCATGCGTCAAGCAATGCATCAACGGCGATGTGCTTCACAAGCGGTATCGCCCGAAATCGTTCCACCGCTACGTGCAATGTAGATAGGACTGTCATCACATTTCGCCTTGGTCTGGATTGCACGCCTAGGCGGACTTCACTAGCGTCGACAACAGACACGCTCCGCTACCACAATCATCCGCTCACGAAAGTCGATCCCGATGCGCAAACTCTGCCTGGCTCTGACGGCCGCAGCCTCGCTCGCAGCCGTGCCCGCCTTCGCCGCCGACCCGCCCGAGCCGCCAATCTCGAACCCGACCAGCATGGTCGACTCCGTCGGCGCCGATCAGTTCGCCGACCTGATGCGCGAACTCGGCGCCCAGCAGGTGCAAATCCGCGAGGCTGAAGGCCAAAAAGTCGTCACCTTCTTCAACGGCGAAGTCCCCTACAACGCCGCGTTCAGTCTGTGCGACATCCGGCCCGGCAAGTGCTTGGCGTTGACGATGCTGGTCGTCGTGAACCTGGGCACCGCGGCCGCGCCGCCGCTGGAGTCGCTGAACAACCTCAACGGCGGCATGTACGTCACGGCGGTGAAGATCGACGCCAACCGCTTCGCCGTCGGCCGCGTCGAAATCGTCGATGGCGGCGTCACAAAGAAGAACCTGGCGATCAACGCCGGCTCGTTCATCGTGACCTTCGAAGCCTTCATGAAGGCGTTGAGCCAGCAAGTCGTCGCAAGCGTCCAGCCGCGCAACGCAAACTTAAGCGCCCCCGTCCGCCCGCGCGCCGTCTTCGCCACACCGGCCGAGATCGCGCAGGTCACCAAGGCCATGTCCGCGAACTACGCGACGACGCTGCAACGCGCCCGCCGCTGAGCGAAATCGCAGGCGGGAAGGGGCCGCACGCAACGCGCGTCCCTTCCCCCGCGAACTTTACCCGAAAATTCGCGCGCCAAGTGTGTGCGCCAAGGGCAGCACAGGGCGGAAGTTCTTCGCCTATTGATTGCATGCCCATCCCAAGCCGACTAGCGTGGTCGGCGTCTTTCTCCTTGAGGATCAGCGAATGCGTTTAGTGACCACTGCCGTGGCCGTCTTAGCTCTTGCCGCGTCGACAACCGTCCCGTCCGCGACCGCCGCCAACGTCGTGAGTTTCACCGCCGAGAACGTGAAGGCGATGGTGACCGAAGCCGGCGGTTCGAACGTCACCGCTCAAACGGCGCAAGGCATCACCTTCGTCAACTTCGAACTCAACGGCGTGCCCTTCACCTACTCGCTGCAGCTTTGCGATCCGAAGGGTAAGGCCGGTTGCGCCGGCGTCCTGATGGCCATCGGCGTCGCGCTGGATCAGGCCTACAGCCTGGAAACGCTGAACAGCTTCAACCGCGACATCCCGCTGGTCACCGTCGTGCAGCTCGACGCCAAGACGGTCGCCTTCGGCCGCTTCGCCGTCTCGCTCGGCGGCATGTCGAGTGAGAACTTCAAGGCGAACATGCAGATGGTCGCCGTCGGCCCCGAGCTTTTCGTCCGTCACCTCAAGGGCCAAGTCGTGGCTGGGGCCGGCACGGCGGGCCAAGCAGTCCCTGTCAGCGTTGCCGCGGACTCGGCGCCCAAGCCGATCCGTCTCTCGCCGCAAGCGATGAGCCAACTTGTGGACGAAGACCTGCTCAACAAGCTGAACGTGAAGTAACCGCTTAAACGCAATGATGGGAACAAACATGCGTAAGTTGATATTGGCCGCAGGCATGGCGCTCGCGCTCTCCGGAACGCCGGGGGCGTTCGCGCAAGAGCTCAGCTCGACGCCGCTCACACACTTCACCGCCGACAACGTAACCGCGCTCTTGACGAAGATCGGCGCGCAAAACGTCTCGTCCGCCAAGGACACGGACGGGATCACCACGATCGCGTTCGAGGCGTCAGGCCAGAAGTTCCGCGGCATGCTCCTCGTCTGCAAACAGCAGCCCAACTGCCTGGGCCTCTTGCTCGGCGTGGCGGTGGCTGCCGAGGGCGGAACCTTCTCCGCCGAGATCGTAAACAGCTTCAACGGCAGTGCGCCGTTCGGCAAAGCCTATCGCTCAAAGGACGGCACGGCGGTTGTCTTGTTCCGCTATGTCATCGCCGACTACGGCATCCTCGAGGCCAACGTGGCGTCGAACGTCGCAAATTTCACGGGCATGCCGGCGGCGTTTGCACGCCACCTCTCCAGCCAGACGATCGCCTCGATCCAGGACGGCAAGCCTGCGACCGTGAATCTGACCTCGACGATGTCGGCGACGGCCGCCGCCGCCGAAGCGAAGGCATCTATCACCGCGAAGGCGGCCAAAGCCGTCGCCTTGAAACTGCCGGCGGCGCCCGAGCACGGCGAACTCACAAGCTTCCTCGAAACCTTCGCCAAAGACCCCGCCTACAAAATTTCGAAGTAGCGCCAAGCAACGCCGGCGTCCCGTCAGCGGGACGCCGCTCACGCCTTCGGGATATCGAGTCCCATTTCGCGGTAATGCGCCGGGTCGTCGGCCCAATTTTCGCGCACCTTCACATGCAGAAAGAGATGCACCTTGTGCCCGAACAAGGCCTCCATCTCGACGCGCGCCTGTGAGCCCAGCAGCTTGATCGTCGCCCCGCCCTTACCCAGCACGATCGCCTTCTGCCCGTCGCGCTCCACGAAAATCGTCTGCTCAAGACGAGCGCTGCCGTCTTTGTTCTGCGTCCACTGCTCGGTCACGACCGTCGTCGAATAGGGCAGCTCCTGATGCAGCCGGTCGTAGATCCGCTCGCGCGTGATCTCCGACGCCAGCAGGCGCAACGGAATGTCCGCGGCCTGATCCTCAGGATAGGCCCACGGCCCCGGCGGCACCGCCGCCGCCAGATACGCAAGCAACTCCTTCGTGCCGTCGCCCGTCAGCGCCGAGATCATGAACACGCGCTCGAACGCGGCCTGCCCGCGCAACCGCTCGATCAACGGCAACAACTCGTCGCGCCGCATGCCGTCGATCTTGTTCAGCAGCAACACCGCCGGACGCTTGGCCGCACTCAAGCCCTCGATGATCCGCGTTGTGTCCTTGGCCGACCAGCCGTCGGGCGAGGCGATCAACTCCGGCGCATCGACGATGAGGCAAACGACGTCGGCATCGGCCGCCCCCGCCCAAGCCGCATTGACCATCGCGCGGTCCAGCCTGCGCTTCGGTTCGAAGATGCCCGGCGTATCGACGAGAATGATCTGCGATTTGTCCTCGATCATCACCCCGCGCACACGCATGCGCGTGGTCTGCACCTTGCGGCTGACGATCGAAACTTTTGAGCCGACCAGCCGATTGACCAGCGTTGACTTGCCCGCGTTCGGCGCGCCGATGATGGCGACGAAACCGCAGCGGCGGTCCGGCCCGCTCACGCCGCGATCCGTTTCATCAACGCACGCGCCGCCGCTTGCTCTGCCGCGCGCAAACTGGCGCCTTCGCCCGAAGCCGATTCTTGGCCCGAGACCGAAACCTCGACCGTGAAGCGCGGCGCATGATCAGGCCCCTCGCGCTTGGCCAGCCGATAAGATGGTGTTCCCAATTTCCGCCCCTGCGCCCATTCCTGCAGCGCGTTCTTCGGGTCGCGCAGATCGCCCGTCACTTCGCTAAGAAGCGGTCGCCAATACTTGGTCACGAACTTGCGCGCCGCATCGATCCCGCCGTCGAGATAGAGCGCGGCGATCACCGCCTCGCACGCGTCGCCCAGGATCGCGCCTTTGCGCCGCCCGCCGGAGCGATCCTCCGACGGCGCCAGGATCAGAGCCTGATCGATCCCGGCCGCCTCCGCGACGCGCGCGCAGGTTTCCATGCGCACCAACGCGTTCAGCTTCAGAGCCAGGCCGCCTTCATTCTGGTCGGGAAAGGTGTCGATCAATATCTCTGCAATCAAAAAGCCCAGCACCCGATCGCCCAGAAACTCGAGTTGCTCGTTGTCCGGGCCGTCGGCGCTCGCATGTGTCAACGCCCGCTGGATCAGCGCGCGATCTTTAAACCGGTGCCCGAACTGTAGCGCCGCCGCCTTGGGCTTTGCGGCCCCCGGCGCGGACGCTTCCGCCTCAGTCGATCGAGTGGAAGAACCGGCCGTAACGGAACGCCGCCGGCCACTTCCAGATTTCCCAGATTTGCGCACTGCCATCGGTGGAGAAAAAGATGATATCGGCCCGTCCGACGAGGTTCTCTTCGGGAACGAAACCGACGCCGCTGTCGGCCATCCGGCTGTCGTTTGAGTGGTCGCGGTTGTCGCCCATCATAAAGTAGTGGCCGGCCGGCACAACGAATTCTTGCGTATCGTCCGCCCCGTCCGCGTCAGGCTCGGAGTCCAGCACATAATGGCTGGCGCCGTTCGGGAACGTCTCGCGATAGCGCGCGATGCGCACCTCGGAACCATAGGGATCGGTGGCGACGTAGTCCTCCACCCGCTCCATCTTGCACGGCTCGCCGTTGATGTGCAGCACGCCGTCGATCATCTGCACCCGGTCGCCCGGCAGACCGACCACGCGCTTGATATAGTCCTCCCACGGACGAACCGGCAGGCGGAACACGACGACGTCCCCGCGCTCCGGCGGCGCCGACCAGACGCGCCCCTTGAACAGGTCCGGCGACCACGGCAGCGAATGGTTCGAATAACCGTAGGCGAACTTCGACACGAACAGATAGTCGCCCACCAGCAGCGTGTTCTCCATCGAACCCGACGGAATATTGAACGGCTGAAACAGGAAGGTGCGAATGAACGCGGCGATCAAAAACGCGTAGAAGACGGTCTTCAGAACCTCGACCACAAACGGCGACCGCGTCGAAGAGCGCCGCTCGACTTCTCCGTCCATGGCTCCCCCTCTACGCCGGCGGCGGCGCAAGGCGCCGGCGGATCATTTGTCTCAGCTGATCAGGTTCAGCAAACGGCCGTAACGGATGGCGAACGGCCACTTCCACACTTCCCAAAGCTGTGCCGACCCGTCATGCGAGAAGAACACCAGCTCCGCGCGCCCGACGAGGTTCTGCTCCGGCACAAAGCCGACATCGCCGCGGCTGTCGTTCGAGTTGTCGCGGTTGTCGCCCATCATGAAGTAGTGGCCCGGCGGCACGATCACTTCCGCCGTGTTGTCGAACTGCGTGATGCCGCGCTCGTCCAAGACCACATGCTTCACGCCGCCCGGCAGCGTTTCCATGTAGCGCGCGATCGCGAGCTCGCCGCCGCCCGGCTCCGTGACGATGCGATCCTCGATACGCTCCTGCTTGCAGGGCTCGCCGTTGATGTGCAGCACGCCGTCGATCATTTGGATCCGGTCGCCCGGCAGCCCGATGACGCGCTTGATGTAGTCCTGGGTCGGATCGGGCGGGAAGCGGAACACGACCACGTCGCCGCGCTTGGCGGGGCTGTCCATCACGCGGCCGGCAAAGGCCACCGGCGTGAAGAACGGAAACGAGTACTGCGAATAGCCGTAAGTGAATTTCGAAACGAAGAGGTAGTCGCCGATCTCAAGCGTGCCCTCCATCGAGCTCGACGGAATACGGAACGGCTGGAACAACAGCGTCGGCATAAACAGGAAGAAGAACGCAGCGATGCCGATCGTCTTATAGGTCTCGACGGCAAACTCGGTGCGCCACCAGCGCTTTTCGGTTTCGGACGACATACGCAAATCCTAGGGCCAACTGCCCCTCAAGACATGAGGTTTCAACCCAATTCTGTCAATTCGCCGGTCGTTACAGGGGGTTAATCCCGCGACATTACCCCCCGAAAACGGCGTTACTGAGGCAAATCCGCCGGTACGGCCGAGATGATCACAATCGCTTGGGCCAGCGGAAAATCATCAGTAATGGTGAGATCGATCTGCGCCCGCATCCCCTTAGGGGTAATTTCAGAAAGCCGCGCCAAGGCCCCACCGGTCAAAGCCATGGTGGGCTTCCCCGAGCGAAGGTTCACAACCCCCATATCCCGCCAAAACACCCCGCGCCGGAATCCGGTGCCCAGCGCCTTGGAACAAGCCTCCTTCGCCGCAAAGCGCTTGGCATAAGAAGCAGCCCGATTCTTCCGCCCTTCGGACTTCTTCTGCTCGGTCTCCGTATAAAGCCGCTGCACAAACCGCCCACCAAACCGCTCCAACGTCTTCTCGATCCGCCGGATGTCGATGAGGTCGCTGCCGATGCCGATAATCATCGCTGCATCGCCTTAGTACTTTGCCCTTCTCCCTCTGGGAGAAGGTGGCACGGCGCGATAGCGCCGTGACGGATGAGGGACTCCGGTGCACCGAGGCCCCTCATCCGTCTCGCCGCGACGCGGCGATCCACCGTCTCCCCGAGGGAGCAGGGCAAAAATGAAGGGGCGATGCCTGCGCTCACGCGAACGACGTCCCCGCGCCACCGCGCGCCTCATCCATCAACTGACGCATCCGCCGGATCGATGCGTCGAGCCCGATGAAGATCGCCTCGCCGACAAGAAAGTGCCCGATGTTCAGTTCAACGACTTCGGGAATGGCGGCAACAGGCCCAACCGTCTCAAACGTCAGCCCATGCCCCGCATGGCACTCAAGACCCAACCGCGCCGCTTCCTTCGCGCCGGCCTTCAGCTGCTCCAGAATCTTGTCGCGCTTCGCAAAGTCCCCCTGCGCATGCGCATCGCAATAGGCCCCAGTGTGAAGCTCAACAACATGCGCACCCAGTGCCTTCGCCACCGCCAACTGCACCGGATGCGCCTCGACAAACAGCGACACGCGAATCTTCGCCGCCGCCAGCTCGCGCACGAACGGCGCCAAATGATTGTGCCCCGACGCGACGTCGAGCCCGCCTTCGGTCGTCCGCTCCTCGCGCTTCTCCGGCACCAAACACACCGCATGCGGTTTGTGCCTGAGCGCGATGGTCAGCATCTCTTCCGTCGCCGCCATTTCCAAATTGAGCGGCTTGTCGATCTTGCGCGCGAGCTCTTCGATATCCTCGTCGCTGATATGCCGGCGATCCTCGCGCAAATGCGCCGTGATCCCATCCGCGCCCGCAGCCACCGCGACCTGCGCCGCACGCAAAGGCTCCGGATGCCGACCCCCACGAGCGTTCCGGATGGTCGCGACGTGATCAATGTTCACGCCCAGCCGCAGATGGCGCACACTCATTTCAAGCCCCGGCTCCCCGGCTTCACCGCCGGCGTTCCAACGAGATGCTTCGGCAGTTTGTCCGCCTCCCACGACTGAATTTTGATCTTCGCCAGCGGAATGAACGGCACGTCGAACTTCGCCGCGCCAGCCGAACGATCGACCAGGCACGCCAGCGCCAATACCTTCGCGCCCGTCTTACGGACCGCGTCGATCGCCTCGCGCGAGGACAAACCGGTCGAAATCACGTCCTCCACGACGATCACGTTCGACGTCTCGTCCAGTTGAAAATTCCGGCGCAGCGTAAAGACGCCGTCCTGCCGTTCGACGAACATCGCCGGCACGCCCAGATGCCGCGCCGTCTCATAGCCGGGGATAATCCCACCGACCGCCGGCGAGACGATCGCATGGATCGGCTTCTTCACCTTGGCCTTGATCTTCAGGGCCAGCGCCTTGCACAGCTTCGCCGTCCGCTTGGGATACTGAAACACCAACGCCTTCTGCAGGAACGTGTCCGAATGCCGGCCGGACGAGAGAATGAAATGTCCCTTGAGCAACGCGCCGGCTTTCTCGAATTCGGCAAGCACCTGATCAGGCGTCATGTTCGGTCAATTCCTCTTTCCCGTGCGGACGGTCGACGGCGTTGATGGAAGGCGAGGCGCGCAGCCCCGAGACGATGTTGGCCAAATGCTTGGCGTCGCGCACTTCGATGTCGACGACCATGTCGAACACCAGCGGCGTGCGCCCGACGATCTTCAGATTGATGATGTTCCCGCCGTGCCGTGCAATCGCGTTGCAGGCGTTGGCGAGCGCACCCATCTCGTTGTTCACTTCGATCTTCAGCCGTCCGGTCTGCGCCTCGGTCGCGGCCTCCGGCGACCACTTGAGATCAAGCCAGCGCTCCGGCTGATCCTGCACCTCTTCAAGCCGCTCGCAGTCGGCCGTGTGTACCATCACGCCTTGACCCTGCGTGATTACGCCGATGATCCGGTCCCCGACCAACGGCGTGCAACACGTCGCCAGATGATAGGCGAGCCCCGGCACCAAACCTTGAATCGCAATCGCCTCGCCCTTCGGCCGCTTGGTCTGCCAATTCGCCCAGCCCAAAGCCGCATCGTCGACCTTCAAACCCGGGAAGATCGACTTCATCACCTCGATCGGCGTGACGACGCCCTGCCCGATCAAAGCGTAAATCTCTTCGGCCTTCACCAGCTTCAACTTCTTCAACGCCGCCGACAGCGCCTTCTCCGAGAACTCGTGCCCCGCATCGCGGAACGCCTTCTCCAAGATCGCGCGCCCCATGCGCTGATGCTCAAGCTTCTCAGCATTGCGCAAGTACCGCCGGATCGCAGCGCGCGCCTTACCGGTCACAACCATCTGCTCCCAAACGGCCGACGGCCCCTGCTTGGGCGAGCGAATAATCTCGACGCTGTCGCCGTTCTTGAGCGCGGTTGCGAGTGGCACGTGCCGTCCATTGACGCGCGCGCCGACGCACGTATCGCCGACATCGGTATGCACCGCATAGGCAAAGTCGATCGGCGTCGCACCGCGCGGCAGGGAAATCAACCGCCCCTTCGGCGTAAAGCAGAAAACCTGATCCTGGAACAACTCAAGCCGCGTGTGCTCCAAAAACTCTTCCGGCGTATCGCCAACCTTCAGCGAGTCGATCAGCGACCGCAGCGATTCATACGCGTCCGTGTTGGGCCGCGCGCCGTTGCCGTTCAGCTTGTCCTTATACGTCCAATGCGCCGCGATCCCGCGCTCGGCGATATCGTGCATCTCCGACGTGCGAATCTGCAACTCGATGCGCTCGTTCTCAGGCCCGAACACCGCCGTGTGCAGCGAGCGGTAATTGTTCGACTTCGGCAGCGAGATGTAATCCTTGAACCGCCCCGGCACGTGCCGCCACGAGCGATGGATGACGCCCAGTGCCTTGTAGCAATCTTCAAGCGACCCGACGACGACGCGCAAGCCGTAGATGTCGGCCAACTGCTCGAACGTGACGCGCTTCTCTTCCATCTTGCGCCAGATCGAATACGGCCGCTTCGCCCGCCCGTTGACCCAAGCATCGACCCCGCCTTCGGCGAGCTTGCGCTTCAACGTCTCGGCGATGCGATTGATCAACTCGCCGCTCTCGCTTTTCAGCGTCTCGAGGCGGCGCACGATGGACGCGCGCATTTCCGGATTGATCTCGGCGAACGCGAGATCTTCCAACTCCTCACGGAAATTCTGCATACCCATGCGCCCCGCAAGCGGGGCGTAGATATCCATCGTCTCCGTCGCAATACGCTTGCGGCGATCCGGGTTCTTGACGAAGCGCAACGTGCGCATGTTGTGCAAACGGTCGGCGAGCTTCACCAGCAGCACCCGCACGTCATGGCTCATCGCCAGCATGAACTTGCGAAAATTCTCCGCCTGCTTGGTCTCTTCCGACTGCAGCTCAAGCTTCGAAAGCTTGGTCACCCCGTCGACGAGATCCGCGATCTCCGACCCGAAATTCTTCGCGATGTCGTCATGCGTGATATCGGTGTCTTCGATCGTGTCGTGCAGCATCGCCGTCACGATCGTCGCTTCGTCCAACTTCAGGTCGGTGAGAATCCCCGCAACCTCAAGCGGATGCGAAAAATACGGATCGCCCGAATCCCGCTTCTGATTGCCGTGCGCCTTCACGCCAAACACATAGGCGCGGTTCAGCAAGTCCTCGTCCGCACTCGGATCGTAGGACTTCACCTTCTCGACAAGTTCGAATTGCCGCATCATGGGAGGACGCACTCCCCGCGGCGGTCATGACGGATAACTTGAAACAGCCGCCTCGCGGGCGGCGCAAGGGGCGCCGAAATGGCGGTCTTAAACGTCCCCTTCGTCAACCTCTTCCACCGGTTCTGGACGCTTGACGTCGGAATCGGCGCGCATCGCACGGGCGTAATCCGCTTCGGAGATGTTCGAGAATTCCGGCGCATCGACGGTTTCATTGGCCCCGGCCTTATCGGCTTCCGGCTCGTCGGTTTCGATGTGGCGCTGCAGGCTGAGCAGGAATTCCTCGCGCAGGCCCTCGGGCTTCACCTTCTGAGCCGCAATTTCGCGCAGGCTCACGACGGGGTTCTTATCGTTGTCCCGGTCGACCAACAGGGCGGTGCCAGACGTCAGCGCGCGCGAACGGTGCGCGGCGAGCAGCACGAGCTCAAAGCGGTTCGGGATCTTATCGACGCAATCTTCGACGGTAACGCGAGCCATGTGGCGCGAGGGTCCTCGAGCAGGGGTAAGGCGAACAGCGAAACTAAGGCGCTGCACCTGCGAAAACAAGGGTAAACAGCGCCTATTTAAGCCGTTTCGAGCACCTCAACCCCGTCATCCCCAACAGTTTCCAGCAAAGTTCCAATCGGTAAGCCCGTGTCAGGATGTCGCCACCCCGGCGCCACATCGGCCAGCGGCTTTAGGACAAACGCCCGCTCATGCATCCAAGGATGCGGCAGCATCAGATGCGGAGCGTCGCTAACCAAGCCCCCATAGTCGATCAGATCGAGGTCCAACGACCGCGGCTCCCACTTCGTTTTGCGCACCCGACCGAACGATTTTTCGATCAGCAGCAGCGTCCGCATCAACTCCCCCGGCAACAACTTCGTCTTCACCTCAGCGACGGCATTCACGAACCGCGGCTGATCCGCACTCGGCCAAGCCGGCGACGAATAGAACCGCGACACCGCCACCACGCGAATCCCATGCCTCGACATCGCCTCCAAGGCGCGCCGCAGCGTGACCTCAGGCGGCCCGACAGACGACGGCATATTGGCGCCAAGCGCGATATAGATCATGAGCCCGCAAACTGTTGATCCGCCAACGGTATCAGACCGCGGCGAGACGCGGTATACCTGGCACTCGAGGACTTCGGGGGAAGACGAATGCGTGAGACCGAACTAACCATCCGCGCCTGTATTCTGGGCGCAATCATCGCCGTCGTGTTCACCGCGGCCAACGTCTACCTAGGCCTCAAGGTCGGCATCACCATCGCCTCCTCCATTCCGGCCGCCGTCATCTCGATGGGCATCCTGCGCG
>JAEUMM010000044.1 GCA_016792645.1 Alphaproteobacteria bacterium
ATATGTGCCGTTAGCGCTTCGAGAACTGGAAGCTGCGGCGGGCTTTGGCGCGGCCGAACTTTTTGCGTTCCACCATGCGGCTGTCGCGGGTCATGAAGCCGTGCTTTTTCAGGACGGACTTCAGGTCGGGTTCGTAGTTGACGAGCGCGCGCGAGATGCCGTGGCGCACGGCGCCCGCTTGGCCCGAGAGACCGCCGCCGAGAACGGTGGCGACGACGTCGAACTGCGTTTCGCGGCCCGAGACGACCAGCGGCTGGCGCAGGATCATGCGCAGGACGGCGCGTGCGAAGTAGACGGTTTCGTCTTTGGCGTTGATCGTGACCTTGCCGGAGCCCGGCTTGATCCAGACGCGGGCGACCGCGTTCTTGCGGCGGCCGGTCGCGTAGGCGCGGCCTTGCGCGTCGACCTTCTTGGTGGCGTCGGGCGTTTGCTGGGTGTCGCCGCTGGGGCGCTTGATCAGCGTGGCTTTGACGTCGCTGAATGAACGAACTTCATCGGCCATCTGTTAGCGCCTCACGTTCTTCGAATTCATGGATTTCACGTCCAGCGTCTTGGGCTGCTGCGCCGTCTGCTTGTGCTCAGGGCCTGCGTAGACGAACAGGTGGCCGAGTTGCGCGCGACCGAGCACGCCGCCGGGCAGCATGCGTTCAACCGCCTTTTGCAGGACGCGTTCCGGGTGCTTGCCGGTCAGGATCTTGCCCACCACGCGGTCTTTGATGCCGCCCGGATAACCGGTGTGGTAGTGGAAGACCTTGCCCTTCATCTTGTTGCCGGTGAGGACAACCTTGTCCGCGTTGACGACGACGACGTTGTCACCGCAGTCCATGTGGGGCGTGTAGGTCGGCTTGTGTTTGCCGCGCAGGCGGGTCGCGATCACAGCGGCGAGGCGGCCGACGACGAGCCCATTGGCGTCGATCAGCACCCAGTCCTTCTTGATCTCCGACGCCTTGGCCGAATAGGTCGACATGACGTTCTAGCTAATCCATCTGGTTCGATTGGAGGCGCGTGGATAGAGGCGGCCATGCGCATTGTCAATGCGAATGGCCACGAGTGCGGCAGAAAAGCTCGATAAATTTGATGTGGTAATATATTACCTCATCAACGAGTGGCGCGCTAGCCGGTGCAGAGGTTGCCGTTCTGAATTTGGCGCAGGCGGGCTTCGAATTCCGGAATGAGGCGGTCCCTGCGCATTTCCCTGAGTCGGCCTATCGCGAAACGCTGGATCTCAACGCCAAGCGCCCTCTCGCCGACGCCGCCGTAGGCGCAGGCAACCGTGTCGGCGACTGCCGGATCACGCGGGGCCGCGGCCCATGCCGACAGAGCGTACTGCACGGCCTTGCGCCGGTAATTTCCCGGAAGGCGCGGATCCGTCGCGTAGAGCCACGCCAAGCTGTTCTGCACGCCCTCATGCGTCGCGTCGTCGACCATCGCCTTCTCCAGCACGCCACGCTTGGCGGCCGGGTTCGCGAGATGCCGCGCCAGCAGGTGGAGATAGTTCGCGCTTGCATAGCCGCGTGAGAGGCTGCGCAGGTCGCGGCGGCGCTCCGGCCAATCCTGATAGAGGCGACCCTCGTCGGTCGAATAGTCTTCGTTGCGGGTCGGGCCGCCGGCCGTCCAGTCCCAATTGATCCAAAGCCCAGGGCTGACGTGCCAGCGGACGAAGTAACGGTCGTCTGCGGAGACCAGATGCATTTCCCAGCCGAAGCGCTGCCCCACGCTGATGATCAATTGCGATCCGATGCTGTCGTTGACCAAGTAAAGCGGCCGCACGGGATTGATGTAGCGCGCGCGGAAGCCGTTCACTTCACCGGGCGCCAACAGTTGCCGGCGCTCTTCGCGCGTCAGGTTGAGAGGCTCCAGCGCGTCGCCGATCGTGTCTTTCCAATCGCGGCGCGAGATCGGGAGAATGAAGTTGTGTTCGGCGAACGCGATTTGAATGGCGTCGAGGGAGTCGATCGCTTGGCGGCGGTTGCGGGGCGTCGAGTACTTTGCGGCCGCCGCATAGGTCGCGCGATCCAATGCCGACTTCAGGAGAATGACTTTGTCCCTCGGGACTGAGCGGACCGTGCCCTCGATCTGCAACATCTCGTAGGAGAGGGTGCGTTCCAGCGGCCGCCGCGGCTCATCGGCCAAAGCTTGCGATGTACACACAAGCGTCCACACGATCGCTGCGAACGCGATCAAGCGCTTTGAACCCGTCATATTCCCCTCCCCTTCGCGGCCCCCCGGCCGCTTAAGCCTTTGGGCCTATCCGCCCGCGGGCCTCGTGCAGACTGCCGCGCCGCTCTGATCCGTCGAGACGACGCCGCAAGCGTCCTTGCATTTCTTCGCCGCCGCCGGATCGGCCGTGTTCAGCTTGTCCGTGCGCGTCGCGCCACCGGGCGCCGGGCAGCTGCGCGGCATTGTACAAATTTTGTAACCGTCCTGGTCGGTCGAGACCGTTCCGCCCTTGTCGCTGCAGGCCTTTTCGGCGGCAGGATCGTTGGGGCTCAGTCTAAAGAAACTCGGCATCTTCGCGTTTGGCTCTCCCGGCACGGCGCCTGCCGGCGCGAGCGAAAAGGCCAGAACCGCAACCGATGCACATAGGACGACCGAGACTACCGAGCGTTTCATGAGCTACCTCCGAATGAGCGCGAATCGCACCGTCATCATTAGTAGGTGCGATTGGGGCGATTGCTTGACCTGTATTGAAGCACAGGATGCGGAAGTTCGCACAGCGGTGAAACGCACACTAGCGTCCCACGCGATTTCGCGGCCTTCGCCTCGCCTCCGGGGCGACTGCCCTGGCGCTTTGGGCAGCCCGGAGTCCTAAAAGTGGCGGCGCCCCGCGTCGGCCCGACGGCCTAACGGAGCGCCGCAAGTTGCGCGGCCGTGGGAGGAACGAGCTCTACGGTCGCGGAAACGGAGAGGCCGGGGCGCAGGCGGTTCAGCGCCGCGTCCGGTTTGAGTTTGATGCGCACGGGGACGCGCTGAACGATCTTGGTGAAGTTGCCCGTGCCGGGTTCGAAGGGCAGAAGCGCGAACTCGGAGCCCGAGGCCGGGGCGAGACTCTCGACCGTGCCTTGAAGCGGATCGCCCGACAGCGCGTCGACGTGGATCTCGGCCTTTTGGCCGGGCAGCATGCGATCGGTCTGCGTCTCCTTGAAGTTCGCGACCACATAGAGGTTCGCGTAGGCGACGACGGCCATCAGGCGGGTGCCGGCCTGGACGTATTCGCCGGTTTCGATCTTGCGGTCGCCGATGACGCCGTCGACCGGCGCGCGGATCACCGTGTCACCGAGATCTTGGCGGGCGAGCGTGAGCGTGGCTTCGGCTTTCGCTTTCTGCGCCTCGGCTTGCTTGACGGCCGCGTCGAGTTCAGCGCGGCGGCGAAGCGAAACCTCGACCTGATTCTGCGCAACAGTCGATGCGGCCCGCGCTTTGTCGACGTTGGCGTCAGCCGTTGTCGACGTCGCGGACGCCGTCTCGAAGCGTTGGCGCGCGACGTAGCCCTTGTCGACGAGCGCCGCGTAGCGCTTGCGGTCGTCGCGGGCGCGATCGCGTTCGGCTTCGGCGGAGGCGATGGAGGTGCGCGCTTCGTCGAGACTCGCGCGGGCCAGCGACTGTTCGGCGGTGAGGCGGTCGAGAGCGGCGCGCGCGGCGGCGACGTTGGCCTCGCCTTCGCTGACGTCGGCTTCGGCCGAGCGGACGCGGGCCACGTATTCGGTGTCGTCGAGGCGCACGAGCGGATCGCCGGCTTTGACGACCTGGTTGTCCTTTACCAGGATCGCTGCGACGAGGCCGCGCACGCGGGGCGCTACGAAACTGATGTCGGCCTTCAAGTACGCGTTGTCGGTGGAGACGCTGGCAGGCTGCGCGTTCAACCAGGCAAGTCCGCCGGCGCCGGCGACGACGGCCAGGGCGAAGACGATCCACGCGCGGCGCGGCAATTGACGGATGCGGCGGAGGATGGCGCTCATTTGTCGAACACCAAGCACGTGGTCGTCGCGGTGGCGTAGACGTTGCCTTTGTCGTCCTTGATCTCGCCTTCGGCGAAGGCCGCGCGACGGCCGGTTTGCACCGCGCGACCTTCGGCGCGGATCGGACCGGTCGCGGCCGTCATCGCGCGCAGGTAGTTCACTTTGAGTTCCAGCGTCGTGTAGAGCAGACGCGGCTTCAGACTTGAGTGGATGGCGCAGCCCAGCGCGCTGTCGAGCAGCGTTGCCAAATATCCGCCATGCACGGTGCCGAGCGGATTGTACGCGTCCTCGTTCGGGGTCGCTTCGAAGACGACGCGGCCCTTTTCGACTTCCGCGATGTGAAAGCCCAGCTTGTGGCCGATGCCTCGATACTTGAGGCCGTCCGCGGCGAAGAACTGTATCTGCTCCAGGCCGGTGGTTTCGGCCGTGTCGAGGTCTTTGACGTAGGACATGATTGCTCGTTCCTATTTCTGCAATTCTGCAAGGCCGGCGCGGGCGCGCAGCGAGCGGCGGGCGCTGGCCAAAATTTCGTCGGAGAGCGTTTCATCGGCGACGGCGCGTGCGGCGGCGACGGCGCCGGTCATCTCGGCCAGCATCGATTGCGCGAGCGTGCGGCGCTTCACGCCGTCTTCTTCGCCAAGCAGGCTTGCGATCGAATTCAACAGACTGTTGACGCCCCTGTCGTAGGCCGAGCGCGCCTTTGAACCTTGGCGGCGGATGTCGCTGGACAACGCCGCGATCGCACAGCCGCTCTCGGGTTTGTCGCGGTGGGCCCGCGAGACATAGGCGTTGATGTACGACCGCAAAGCTTCGGGGCGATCCTTGCCGTCCGTCCACTCGCGGAAGCGGGCGCGCGATTCCTCGAACATGCGATCGACGGCGGCGGCGATGAGGTCGTCCTTTGAATCGAAATGCGCGTAAAAGCCGCCGTGAGTCAGGCCGGCGCGGCCCATGACGTCCGCGACGCCGACCTTGTCCGGTCCATGCTTGCGCATCTGGGCGGCCGCGATCTTCACCACGCGGTTCTTGGTTTTCTCGCTGTGACCCTCGTCGTAGCGCATGACGCCGATCGCCTCTGGCTTTTTATATGATCATTATCATATAATGATCTTCGAGCCCAAGGCAAGACCCCATGTCCGTCGCAGATATCGGCGCAGATGCAGCCCCCCTGCCCCTCCCGCCCCACGCGCGGATCAGCGAAGGGCACAAGCTGCTGCTGTTCGGGGTGATGGCGTTCGGGCAGTTCATGGCGCTGCTCGACATTCAGATCGTCGCCGGGTCTTTGAATTCGATTCAGGCGGGGTTGTCGGCCGGGCCTGATGAGATCGCGTGGGTGCAGACGGCCTATCTGATGGCGGAGATCGTGATGATCCCGCTGTCGGGCTTCTTGTCCCAAGCGTTGTCGACGCGTTGGTTGTTCGCGCTGTCGGCGGGGTTGTTCACGCTGGCCAGTCTCGCGTGCGGGTTCGCGTGGGACATCAATTCGATGATTTTCTTCCGCGCGATCCAGGGGTTCGTCGGCGGTGCGATGATCCCGACGGTGTTCGCCACGGGCTTTGCGATCTTCTCCGGGCCGCGACAGGCGATGATCCCCGCGATCCTCGGCATGGTGTCGACGCTGGCGCCGACATTGGGGCCCAGCGTCGGCGGATGGATTACGGACTCCGTCGGGTGGCAGTGGTTGTTCTTCATGAACGTGATCCCGGGCATCTTCATCACGGTGCTCGTGCTTCGGCTCGGCAAGATCGACGACGCGAAACCTTCGATGCTGCGGCGGATCGATTGGCTGCACTTGGCGGGGCTCGCGGTGTTTCTCGGCGCGCTTCAGTACATGCTGGAGGAAGGACCGCGGCACGAATGGTTCACGGATACCGCCGTCGCGAGTGCGGCGTGGCTGTCGTTCGTGGGTGCGATCGTGTTCTTCGAGCGATCGTATTTTTCGGCCTCGCCCGTCGTGCAGCTGTCGCCGTTCCGGCGGCCGACGTTTGCGCTCGCGTGTCTATTGAATTTCGTGATCGGGTTCGGACTCTACGGCGCGACCTATCTCGTGCCGGTGTTCCTCGGCCGCGTGCGCGATTATTCCAGCCTCGACATCGGCACAACGGTGTTCGTCACCGGGTGCTTCATGTTCTTCGGCGCACCGCTCGCCGCACGGCTTTCGACCCTCATTGATCAACGCTATGTGATCGGCGCCGGGTTCAGCTTCTTTGCGCTCGGGCTTTGGTTGCTGTCGGGCGTGTCGTCGACGTGGGGCTTCGACGAGTTGTTCATTCCGCAGGCGATGCGCGGGTTTGCGATTTTGCTTTGCATCGTGCCGGCGGTCGGATTGTCGCTGTCGAGCGTGCCGCAGTCGGAGCTGAAGTCGGCGAGCGGACTATTCAATCTCTGCCGCAATCTGGGCGGCGCGGTCGGTATCGCGCTCGTCAATACGTGGCTGCAGGATTATACGCGCATTCACCTGCTGCGGCTCAGCGAGTCGATGGCGGGCGATCCGGCGGCGGCGGAGAGCGCGCTGTCGCAGATCACCGCCATGATCGCGCGCAGCGGCGTGACCGACGAAGCGCTGGCGCAGTTGATGGCGCAGTCGGAGATGGCGCGCGTCGTGATCCGCGAGGCGCTGACCTTGGCGTTCGCCGACGTGTTCATGCTGATGGCGGGGTTGTTCGTGTGCGCGCTGATCCTGGTTCCGTTTGCGCGTGCGCCGAAACCGGGGTCCGTGCCGCTTGAAAGCCATTAGCGGCGAGCCTTGGTTCCGCTAAACTCGGGCGAGCGACAGGATTCATGCCAATGCCCGACAAGCCAACCGACGACGCACTCGTTCTGACTTCGCGCGACGAGGCGGTACTGACGCTGACCCTCAACCGGCCGCAGGCGCGCAACGCGCTGTCGGAGGGGTTGATGGCGGCGTTGCAGGCGGCGCTCGATACTGCCGGGCATGATCCAACGGTGCGCGTCGTGATCATCGCGGCGAATGGCCCCGTGTTTTCGTCGGGTCACGACTTGAAGGAGATCAGCCCGCATTGGAAGGACGGCGACCGGGGGCGGCATTACTTCGAGCGGCTGATGAAGCAGTGCGCGCGGCTGATGCAGACGATCGTTCGCTTGCCTAAGCCTGTCATTGCCGAGGTGCAGGGGATCGCGACCGCCGCCGGCTGCCAGTTGGTCGCGAGCTGCGATCTTGCGGTTGCGGCCGACGGCGCGAAGTTCGCGACGCCGGGGGTGAACATCGGTCTGTTCTGCTCGACGCCGATGGTTGCGCTTTCGCGCAACGTGGCGCGCAAGCAGGCGATGGAGATGCTGCTGACGGGCGAGATGATTTCGGCGACGCGGGCGCGCGAGATCGGGCTCATCAACCGCGTGGTGGCGGGCGAGGCTTTGCGTGCGGAAACGATGAAGCTGGCGCAGGCGATCGCCGCGAAGCCGCACACCGTGGTGGCGATCGGCAAGGAGGCGTTCTATCGCCAGCTGGAGCTTGGGCTATCGTCGGCCTACGATTATGCGGCCGAGGTGATGACGCGCAATCTGCTGGAGGCCGACGCGGAAGAGGGGATTGGCGCGTTTATCGACAAGCGCGAGCCGCACTGGAAATAGCCGTTTCCCGCGGCGGGATTGCGCCGACTCAGTGCTTCCCGCATCGTTCCGGAATTGATTCGTCGCGAGGTCGAGATGCGCTTGGTCGGCTCATTGGGCTTGGGGCTGGTTGCCGCCGCTTTGTCGGCGACGTTTGTGTTTGCGCAGGGCGTGACGACGTTGCCGCCGGTGCATACCTCGCCGCCCGCTGCAACGATCTCGCCTTCGGTTTGCGTGCCCGACAGCACGAACACGCCGGGCGCGTGCGCTCCGCCGTCGCCCTTGCCGCCGTTGACGCCGGCACCCCTGCCCGTGCCGAAGACGATCATGCCGCCAAAGCCGCCGACGCCGCGGTCTGCGTTGGCCAGCGGATCTTCCGGGAGCGGCGCGGCGATCGGCGAGGACAAGGTGCTGAGCTATTTCCAGCGCAGCGTCACGCGCGTCGATACGCGCAAGGCGTTCGGCTTCGTCGTGATGCCGCGGTCGGCGGTGACGGCGCAGGAGAAGCACGTACAGAAGCAGTTTTGCCAGATCACGCTGGCGTCGATGGACTTCGCGGACGCGGAGGCCGCGGCGCAGACGAAGGCGCTTGTCACCTATTGGCCGATCGTCGCCACGCCTTCGGCTGTCGCGATCGAAGCGGCGTTCGCCGCGCGTGACTGCGACCGGCTTATCGCCTGGTACGATCATGCGCTGGCGCGCGCGATTGCGGCGCGGGCGGACGTCGTGGCGCTGAGCGGGCCGTTTCTGATCACGTGGCCGTCGGAGGGCGCGGCCCCTCGCACGCGCGATCCGCTGATCGTCGACTTCGCGGTCGCGGACTATGGGCGCGCGACCAAGGCGCTTCAGTACTGGTTCGGCGAGTTGCGGCAGAAGCCGTCGCTGTGGACCAGCCGCATCCGGGAGGGAACCATCCGCGCGGAACTCGCCGACGCGATCAACGATACGGCAGGCGTCATGGTCGCGGTCTTGGCCGGCAAGTGGGACAGCGTTTCGGCCGTCAGCGATACGCCATAGGGCCGGCCCGCGCCTAAACTTGCGCGGTGCTCGATTCCGGCGACAATGCGGCCGTAAGGGTCCACAAAGGGAATCGGGTGAGCGATGGCGAAGATTCTTGTCGTCGACGATAACGAGCTTGTCCGGGCGACCACGCGCGCGATGCTGCAAGGCGCGGGGCATGAGGTGGAGGAAACCGGCGACGGCAACGCCGCCGTCGCCTTCGTGGACAAGACGCCGCCGGATCTGGTGCTGACCGACCTTGTCATGCCGATCAAAGGCGGTGTCGCGCTGATCCGCGAGCTGCGGCGCACGGGCTATCGAGGCGCGATCATCGCCATGTCAGGCGGCGGGGGCGATACGGGACCGTCGGCGCTGCTTAACATGGCGCGTGAACAGGGCGCGGACGATTGCGTGTCGAAGCCGTTTCACCGGTCGGATTTGTTCGCCCGCGTGACGGCGGCGCTTGAGTTGCGCCGGGCGTCTTAAGCGGTCCCCGACGCGCGGAGCGCCACCGCCTGAATCCGGGTCGCCACGCCCAGCTTGTCTTTCGCGTTGTTGATGTGAAAGCGAACCGTACGCGGGCTGATCCCTAAGATCTTGCCCGCTTCGCCGTCGGTCTTACCTTCGGCGACCCAGCGTAGGCATTCGGATTCGCGTTTGCTCAGCGGGCTGCGCGGCGCGGTGCCGTCCATCAGATCGTGGAACAGCGCATAGCCCGCGTGGACCGAAGCGCCGAGCAACGACTGCGAGCGCTGCCCCAAATCCGGATGGCGGCCGGAGAAGGCGACATACCAGGCCAGCGCGCCGTCCTCATGCACGGGCACGATCAGGCCGTCGGTGTGGCGCATGTGCGCGGGCAAGCCCGCCCACCAGCCTTCGTCGCCGTCGGCCACGCTCTCCGCGCGCACGAGGGACATCGTCTCCGGCTTGTCGGAGAGGCGCGCGTGGGTCACGAACGGGTGGTTGGCAAACGGGCGCGCGGCGTCGAACACTTCGATCGCGGCGCGGTCGGTGGACGAGAACACGATCGCGGGACCGATACGGTTGAAGAGCTTCGTCATGTCGACGATGAGGATCGAGGTCATGCCGAAGTGCCGGCCGAACGCGAGCAGGACACGTCCGACGTCGTCGCCGGTCGCGGCTTGCGACAGTTCCGCCGTCAATTCTCGAAGGGCGCCGTGCGCGGTCATGCGTTCGATATGAGTGATCCCGATTCAGACTTGAGCGGTAGATTGCCTGCTCTTCAACCTGGAGGCCAGGTTGCGTTTTTCAATGACCGGGGAGTCGGGGAACCAGCGTTGGCGCAGCGCTTGTGCGCGTTAGGCCGGCAAGAGAGGCAGGAAATCCTTGCGCCACATGATGGTGACCGTGCCGAACGCACCTAGAGCGGTGATCGCGGTGACCGTCAGCATCAGAGTGGCCATCGCGAGCTTCGACAGCACCGCGCGGCTGTCCTGTGCGCGGAAGTAGAGTTCGAGCACCAGGAGCGGGATCGTGAAGCTTGCCAGCGCTATGAAAATATCGAAGGGGCCGTCTAGCTTGCCGGTCATGCCCGCGGGGCCTTGGTTCAGGATGATCCACGACGCGTAGCCAATGCGGATGAACCAGACGCCGCTCACCGCGAGGAACAGGCGCAAGGCCCAGCGGCGGTGGGTGTCGATGTCGCGCGCGATCGCGTTCTTCACTGCGACAATAGCGAAGAAGATGATGAAGAGCGCATTGAGCGAAATGCCGAGGTGGTTGGCGGCGCCGCCCAGCACGCCGCGCGTCCACACCATCCAGAGCCCGCCGAATGCCATGACGAGCGCGGCGAGCAGATAGATGCGTCCGTTCCAGTGGTGAAACGTGGGCCACCGGCTGCGGATTTGCGGGATGAGCTGCAGCGGTCCACCAACCGTGATGACGAACGCAAACGCCAGATGCAACACGAGCACGAAATTGCCGAGCGGGTCGCCCTCGATGAAGCCGTTGATCAGGCGCTTGTTGAAGGCCTCCACGTTTCCGTCCATCGCGCGGCCGCCGTAGAATAGGAGTACGTGCGCGGCGAAAGCGATTTGCCCGGCGACCGCGACCAGGAACCAGAGCACGCCCGTCGCCTGCAGCGCGCGGCCGGCGGCGACGGCCGTGGCGGAGGGGCCGAGCCGTGCGTCGATGCTGTCGACCGTCGTCAATCGTGTATCCATGCCGCGGCCCTCGCCCATGCCTTATCGCGGTCAAAATGCTAGCTACGATGGCGGCCCAGTGAACATTGCCGCAGGGGGCGAAAACTTGGCTTCCGGTCCCACGAAGAAGGCGAAGGTCACGGGGCCCACGGTCGGCGCGGGCTATGCGAAGGCGCTGTTCGATCTTGCCGTCGCGAAGGGCGCGGACCCTGCCCTGCTGCTCGGTTGCGCCGGTATCGCACCCAAAGACTTCGCCGATGCGGATAACCGCATTCCGCTTGCGAACCACATCGCGTTAATGCGTGGGGGCCAGGCTCTTTCGGGCGATGCCGCGCTGGGGCTGCATTTCGGCGAGACGAATCTCGGCGAGTATTCCGTCGTCGGCCTCATCGCCGACGCGTCGAAGACGATGGGGCATGCGCTCGTTCAGCTCAATCGATATGGGCGGTTGGTGATCGAGGTCGATGTCGGCGAGGAGGGCGAGCGCTTTCGCGTCGAGCGCGTGGACGGCGAAGCGTGGTTCATCGACACGCGGCGCGATCCGAACAGCTTTCCGGAGCTGACCGAGAGCACCTTTGCGCGGATGGCGAGCCACACGCGCCAGTTCGGCACCGACGACAAGCCGTGGGTGAAGGGCGTGCGCGTCACACATGCCGAGCCTCCTTACCGCGCCGAGTACGACCGCATCTTTCGCGTGCCGGTGGTCTTCAACTGCGACCGCAACGCGCTGCTCATCGACGACGATTGGACGGCGTACAAGGTGGCGCGCACCACGCGCTATGCGTTCGGCGTGCTTAGCGAACACGCGAAGGCCCTGCTCGAAGAGCTCGAAACCGCGCACACCACGCGCGGGCGGGTCGAGAGCCTTCTCATTCCCATCCTGCACACGGGCGAGCCCAACGTCGAACGCATCGCGGCGAAGATGGGTCAGAGCCGCAAGACGCTCTATCGCAAACTCAAGGCCGAAGGCACGACGTTCGCGAAGCTTCTCGACGAGCTGCGCCACAAGATGGCGCTGCACTATCTCGACGGGAAGAAGGTGTCGGTGAACGAGACGGCCTACCTCGTCGGCTTCTCCGACCCCAGCACGTTTTCGCGCGCGTTCCGGCGGTGGACGGGGGCGAGTCCCAGGAAGCGGCTCGCCCAAGATGCTCCGCCCAGAACGCGCGTGTGACACGGCTTATTGAGCTAGATCAACGTTCGGCGGAGGTGGCCCATTAAGACTAGCGGCGAAATAGCCGAACAAGATCGGTGGCTGCGCATCTTCGTCAGCGAGGCGTTTTCTTCTGATGCGAGTGCGCCGGCTGAACAACGGAGAGCTTCCATGATCAAGACATTCCTCGCCGCAATGTTCGTCCTGCTGTTGGCCGGCGCGGCCCACGCAGAGACTGCCAAGCTGATACAGAACCCGCCCGCCAACATGCCGGGCGCGACGCTTCAGAGGAAGGTCTGTTACTACGATGCAGGCGGCTTCATGTATCACTACGTCATCGACCGCGGGCTGGTGACGCGGCCGTGCGTGGCGACCATCGAAACGCCGTTCGCGCCGGTCCCTCCGCGCTGGGCCGTGCTCATCAAGGATGAACTTGAGGCGCATGATAATCCGTGGCGGCTCTGCTACTACGGCTTGGCCTACGGCAATCTTGAGGTCGAGCGCATCTCGTCTCGCCAGAGTTGCAGATGGACCGCGGGGCGCGAGTATGTTCCGCCATCGCCGTCGATGGGAACGGCTGAACTTGCCCACGAAGAGGACGCCGCGATGGGCGCGAACACGAAACTCTGCTTCTATCACCTGACCGGTGCGAGCCATCCCGCGCGTTTCTCGCACTATATGGTCATCAGCAAGTATTCGAAGTGCCCGGAGACTTTTACGGCGCACTGAGCGCCTCTAAACAGGCGCCGGGAGGTTCGCGCATGGACACGATCGTTCGAACGCGCGCGGGCATGGTCAGCGGCGCCGTCGAGGGCGGCGCGCATGTGTTCAGAGGCGTGCCGTTCGCCGCACCGCCGGTCGGTCGCAATCGGTTTCGCGCGCCGCAGGCGGTCGAGCCGTGGCGCGGCGTGCGCGAGGCGCATAATTTCGGCGCGCGGCCGCTGCAGCCGGAGACGCCGGCGGCGATGCAGGCGATGGTGCCGGATCCTTCCGTCACCGGCGACGATTGTCTCAATCTCAACATTTGGACGCCGGCGCCGGACGGCGCCCGGCGGCCGGTGATGGTTTGGATTCCAGGCGGTGCGTTCGAGGTGGGCTCAGGCGCAAGCTATGACGGCAGCCGCTTTGCGCGCGACGGCGTCGTGTGCGTGACCATCAACTATCGCGTCGGCGCGTCGGGGTTCATCTTCTTTGCGCCGGGTGAGGCCAATTTCGGTTTGCTCGATCAGGTCGCGGCACTCGCTTGGGTGCGCGACAACATCGCGGCGTTCGGCGGCGATCCGGATAACGTCACCGTGTTCGGCGAGTCCGCGGGCGCGATGACAATCGGCGCGCTGTTGGCGATGCCGGCCGCGCGCGGGCTCTTTCGCCGCGCGATCCTCGAGAGCGGCGGACCTTCGACCGTCATGTCGGCCGCGACGGGCGTGAAGACGGCGCGGGCGTTGGCGGCGAAGCTTGGCGTGCAGCCCACGCGCGAGACGATGGCCGCCGTGCCGCTCGACCGCTTCCTTGCGGCGCAGACCGCGCTCAAGGACGACATCTTGGCCGATCCCGATCCTGAGCGGTGGGGCGGCGAAGTCGTCGCGAGCCTGATGCCGTTTCACACCGTGGCCGACGGCGAGGTGATGCCCGCGGCGCCGATTGCGCGCATCGCCGCCGGGGCGAGCGCGGATGTCGACGTCATCTGCGGTTCGAACACGGATGATTGGAAGCTCTTCGTCGTGGCGAACGGACTCTTGGGCGTGAGCGACGAGATCGTGAGCGGACCCGTCGCGACGCACGGGTTCAAGAGCCTCGCGGCCTATGGCCTCGACCCCGCGAAGGCGCTCGCCGTCTATCGCGCGACGTCGCCGCGCGCGAGCGCCGCCGACGTGCTTGCCGCTGTCGAGACCGATTGGTGGTGCCGCATGCCCGCGATCCGCCTCGCCGAAGCGCGGCTGAACGCGACGGGCGCGACCTATATGTACGAGTTCGCGTGGCCCTCGCCTGTGGGCGGCGGTCTTATGGGCGCGTGTCACGCGCTGGAGATTCCTTTCGTGTTCGATACGCTGGACAAAGGCGCTCAGCAGATGGTGGGGCCGCTGCTGGGCGAGGCGCCGCCGCAAGCGCTCGCCGACGCGATGCACAAAGCGTGGGTGGCGTTTGCTGCGACGGGCGATCCGGGCTGGCCGCGCTATGACGCGCCGCGCCGCGCGACGATGCGCTTCGACACGGCCTCGCGCGTGGTGGACGATCCGCGGGCGTGGGAGCGGGCGTTGTGGGGCGGCGTGCGGTAGCGCCCTAACGTTCGTCCAGCACGAACTTCGCGCCGGGATCGCCGATGACGAACAGGTCGCAGGCGACGCCCGGTGAGAGCGTGATGCGCGCGCCGGGGACGACGGGGGCGCGTTCGCTGCGGCCCACGCAGTCTAGGCGGTAGGACTTCACCGCGCCTTGCACCTGCTCGATCGTAAAGGAAGACCGCAGCAGAGCGTGCGACCAATGCGGCGTCAGGTCGGAGCGGCCTTGTTCGAGAATTTCGACCTCGGTGCGGACCGGCGCGTTGGACCACAGCACCGCACGCGTTTCGGCGATCGCGGCACCGACGGCCGGGCTCACCGGCGCAAGCGGGTAGAGCTTCCTCAGGGTTTCGTAGATGCAGATCGCGCGACCGTAATCGTGATCGCGCGCGTGGAGCTCGACGGACAGCGCCAGGGCTTCGCCGCGCACGTTTTGCTCGGCGACGGTGCCGCCTTCGATCGTTGCACGCCGAATGTGATGCAACGCGCGGCGCCAATCCTTGAGGCCCATGTAACTTATCGCCATTGAGTGGGACATGGTCGCCATCTCGTGAAGGTGGAGGGGCCAGGCGAGACTGTTGTCGAGGATACGCACGGCTTCTTTCCAATCGCCTTGCGCGCGCGCCGCCGCGGCGCGGTCCAGCACTTCGCGGTAGTAGTTGTGGTCGCCCGGGCGGTCCTTCGGATCGAACTGGAAAATGACCGCGATCACGTCGCCGACCTGCACCGGCTTGCCACCCCGTATCGGCGGATCGAACTTGCCCTTGGCCAGCGCCTCGGCCGCGATCTGGCCGAACGTTTGAGAGCCCAGCGTATCGCGCAGCCATACGTCCGAGACGCTGCCGTCGGGGGCGACGTTGATGGCGAACAGCGACCAGCCTTCGCTTTCGCGGAACGCCTCAGCGGCCGGATATTTGAGGTTGATGGTCGGATTCTTGAACGGGCGGTCGAGGCCGGGGGAACTGGTGCAGACAAATTCCTCGGCGCGCGCCGGCGAGAGAGCGATGCCGAAGATCGTGAGCACCAGAAGGACGAACTTCGCCGACGTACACATGCGCTTGCCCCCGCAAATGATGGGGAACACTAGTGCGTCCGTGAAATGCTGCCTAGGACAGGCATTCTGTGCCGATTCGCACATCGCGGCCGATGCCTGTGCTAAGACGCGCAGCACTTGGAGAGCGTCATGACGAAACCGACCGACGGGCGACTGACCGGGCACATGGTGCTTCGCAATCCGCGCTTGAACAAAGGCACCGCGTTCACCGAGGCAGAGCGTCGCGCGCTTGGGCTTGAGGGCCTGTTGCCGCCGGGTGTGCTTTCGATGGAGCTGCAGGTGGCGCGGCGGCATGAGGAGATTGCGGCGCTCGGCGATGACTTGCAGAAGTATCTTGTGCTGTCGGATCTGCAGGGGCGGAACGAGACGCTGTTCTATGCCGTGCTGATGTCGGATCCGGCGCGGTACATGCCGCTGGTCTATACGCCGACGGTCGGCGAGGCGTGTCAGAAGTTTGCGCATATTTTTCGCGAGTCGCGCGGCATCTATCTGCCGTACAGCGCGCGCGGGCGGTTGAAGGATTTGCTCGCCAATTGGCCGGAGAAGGATTTGCGCTTCATCGTCGTGACCGACGGCGAGCGCATCTTGGGGCTTGGTGATCTCGGCGCGGGCGGCATGGGGATTCCGATCGGGAAGCTTGCGCTTTACACGGCGTGCGCCGGCGTGCCGCCGCAGCACTGCTTGCCGGTCGTGCTCGACGTCGGGACGAACAACAAGGCGCTGCTTGACGATCCGCTTTATCTCGGTTTGCGGCAGGAGCGCGTTCGTGGGGCTGACTACACCGCCTTTGTCGACGAGTTCGTGGCGGCGGTTCAGGCGCTGCATCCGAAATGCTGCATCCAGTGGGAGGATTTCGCGAACATCAACGCGATCCCCATTCTGGAGCGTTATCGCGACAAGATTTGCACCTTCAACGACGACGTTCAGGGCACGGCGGGCGTGGCGCTCGCCGGCATTCTGGCGGCGTTGCGCATTTCGAAGGGCAAGCTGAGCGAGCAGCGGTTCCTCTTTCTCGGCGGCGGGTCGGCGGCGAGCGGCATCGCGGGGCTGATCGCGCAGGCGATGGCGATGGAGGGGATGGATATCGCAGCCGCGCGGGCGCGGACGGCGCTGTTCGACGTCAACGGGCTTCTGGTCACGTCGCGCAACGACCTTGCCGATTTCCAACGGCCGTTCGCGATCGATCACGCGCCGGTGGCGCATTTCGTCGACGCGGTGAGGGCGTTGAAGCCCACCGGGATCATCGGCGTGAGCACGGTGCCGAAGCTGTTCACGCAGCATGTGATCGAGGCGATGGCCGAGATCAACGCGCGGCCGATCATCTTCCCCTACTCCAACCCGACCTCGCATTCGGAATGCACGGCGGCGGAGGCCTATCGCTGGTCGAAGGGTCGCGCGATCTTCGCGAGCGGCAGCCCCTTCCCGTCCGTCGAGCATGAAGGCCGCCTTCTCACGCCGGGCCAGGGCAACAACGTCTATATCTTCCCGGCGATGGGCATGGCGGTGCTGGCGACGGAGGCCACGCGCGTCACCGACGAGATGTTCATCGTCGCGGCGAAGGCGGTGGCCGAACAGGTGACCGAGGCGAACCTCGCG
>JAEUMM010000048.1 GCA_016792645.1 Alphaproteobacteria bacterium
CCAAGTTCAAGGACATCGTCCAGGTCGAGACCAGTCACAACATCTTCTCGTCCTTCCCCGAAATCGTCATCGGCGACGCGCCGGAGGATTTCCGTCCGCCGATGTTCATCGCCATGGATCCGCCCATCCACGACGACCAGCGCAAGACGGTGAACCCGGCGGTCAGCCCCGCGCGTCTCGCCGAACTCGAACCCATCATCCGCGAACGCGCCGGCAAGATCCTCGACGGCCTACCGCGCAACGAGACGTTCAACTGGGTCGACCGCGTCTCGATCGAACTCACGACGCAAATGCTGGCAACCCTCTTCGACTTCCCGTTCGAAGACCGCCACCTCCTGCCCTATTGGTCGGACGTCACGACCTCTTCGCCCACCGTCGGCAACGACTCCCTGCCGATGGAGCGGCGCAAGGAAATCCTGATGGAGTGCCTGGCCTATTTCACCAGGCTCTGGAACGAACGCGTCAACGCCGACAAGCCGGGCTTCGACTTCATCTCGCTGCTCGCCCGCGGTCCGTCGACGCGCGAGATGTACAAGGATCCGATGCTCTTCATCGGCACCTTGATGCTGCTCATCGTCGGCGGCAACGACACGACCAGGAACTCGATCTCCGGCGGCGTCGTCGCGCTCAACCAGAACCCCAAGGAATACGACAAGCTGCGCGCCGACCCGTCGCTCATCCCGTCGATGGTGTCGGAGATCATCCGCTATCAGACGCCGCTCGCGCACATGCGCCGCACGGCGATCGCCGACGGCATCGTCGGCGGCAAGACGATCAAGAAAGGCGACAAGATCGTCATGTGGTACATCTCGGGCAACCGCGACGAGACCGAGATCGAGCGGCCGAACGAATTCATCATCGACCGCGCCAACCCGCGCCATCACCTCTCATTCGGCTTCGGCATCCACCGCTGCATGGGCAACCGCGTCGCCGAGATGCAGCTGAAAATCGTCTGGGAAGAAATCCTCAAACGCTTCCCCAAAATCGAAATGGTCAGCGACCCCGTCCGCGTCAAATCCAACTTCGTCCACGGCTTCACCGACGTGATGGTGCGGATCCCAGGGTGACGGCAAAACACCGCGCATGATCATTGCCGCCCTCCTCACCGTGAACGCTATCGTCACGGCGTTGTGCTTCGTCGCGCTCTGGCTCATCTCGCTGCGCCTGAAAGACGTCAGCTTCATCGACGCCTGGTGGGCGCTGGGCCTCGTCGTCATCGCCGGCGTCAGCTTCATGAACTCGAAGCCCGGCAGCCCGCATGCCATCCTACTCGCATCGCTCTGCGCCATCTGGGGCCTGCGCCTCGGCGGTTATCTCCTCTGGCGCTGGCGCCAACACGGCCCCGACCGTCGTTACGTCAAAATCCTCGCGCGCTCCCAAGCCCAAGGCTGGAGCTTCGCAGCAGCCTCATTTCTCTTCGTCTTTGCCCTCCAAGCCCCGCTGCAATTCATCGTCAGCCTGCCGGTCCAACTCGGCCAACTGTCCCCGCATCTCGAACTAGGCCCCCTCGCCTGGGCCGGCGCAGCCCTCGCCGCCACCGGCATCCTCTTCGAGTCGATCGGCGACTGGCAGCTCACCGCCTTCCGCGCCAGCCCGGCGAACAAAGGCAAAGTCCTCGACACCGGCCTCTGGCGCTACACCCGCCACCCCAACTATTTCGGCGACGCCTGCGTCTGGTGGGGCCTCTGGCTGATCGCCGCCGACGCCGGCTTCGGCGCCTGGACACTGCCCGGCCCGGTGCTGATCACCTATCTGCTGACCAGCCTCAGCGGCGTCCCCACCGTCGAAGGCCACCTCAAGCGCAGCCGCCCAGACTACGAAGCGTACGTCGCCCGCACATCAGGCTTCATCCCGCTGCCGCCAAAGCGCGGCTGAACCGCAAGAAACGGGGACACAACTCAAAGCGTCCCGTTCTTGGGCGGTTCAACGTCGGCGGCCGCTTCGCCGTTCTCGATCGAACCGCACGATCCGATCAAGTCGCGAGCCATCTCATTGTGCGAAGTGTCACGCTCGCAGATTTGCGCGGCCTCGCGCGGCGCGACGGTGAGCGTCGCCGGAAAAGCCGCTTCAAATCCGATAACCACCACGTACATGAGCCAATAGGCCGCGATCACAAATCCGGCAACACTCGTGCTCAGCGAATGAACGATGCTTGGGGGCATAGCCTTTCTCCTCTGTCGCGCTCACACCTGTGTGAGCGATGTCAATGTCGGCGGAGAAAGAGATACGCGCCTTCGCACATGCGGTGTAATGAACAGACCTGAAATCACCTGAAACGATCTGCATGTGTGCGGAGTGAACGCCCGATGGGGAAACCTGTGTCGACGATCGAACTGCGTGTGACGCAGCGTCAACTGCTCGTCGACGGCGCGCTCGTGGCGCTCGGCGCCCGCGCGTTCGACGTCCTGCTGGCGCTCGCGAATCGCCGGGGCAGCATCGTCACCAAGGCCGAACTGTTCGCCGCCGCGTGGGCAGGCATCGTTGTCGACGACAACAATCTGCAAGCCCAGGTCAGCGCGCTGCGCAAGGTACTCGGCGCCGACGCGATCGCGACGGTGCCCCAGCGCGGCTATCAACTCGTGATCCCGCCGAATGTGCGCCTGATCGTCCAAACCGCCGACGCGCCCGCGCCACAAGCGACGCACGCCGAACCGCTGCTCGCTGTCCTGCCGTTCGACAACCTCTCGAACGACGTCGAGATGCAGTTCTTCAGCGAGGGCGTCAGCGACGAACTTCTTCAACGACTAAGCCGCGGCGCGAACCTCAAAGTCATCGGCCGCACCTCCAGCTTCCAATTCCGCGGCGACCGCAAGGCCGAAGCGGCGGCTGCGCTCAAATGCACGCACATCCTCGACGGCACCGTGCGCCGCGCCGCGAACCACGTGCGCCTCTCCGTCCACCTCGTCGACACCGCGACCCAAACAACGCTTTGGTCCGACCGCTTCGAGCGCAATCTCGAAGACATGTTCGTGGTGCAGGACGAGATCGCGGAGAACATCGCCGCCGCGCTGAACCGCAGATTTTCCGGCGACGCGAAAGAAGCCGTCGACCCCACGGTCTACGACCTCTACCTCCATGGCATCCGCCCCGCCTTGACGCCCGGCGACATGCAGGCGCGCATCGCACTGCTTGAAGACGTCACGCGCCGCGCGCCGAGTTTCGTCTGCGGCTGGGGCAAGCTTGCCGAGCAGCGCGCACAGCTGCGCCTGCTTCGTCCATACGCTGAGCGCGACGCGATGGCCAAAGCCGTCGCCTTCGAAGCCGCCCGCGCGCAAGACCTCGACGCGCGCAACCCCGGTGCTCAGCTGGCGCAATACCTGCTGCTCCCGCCCTGGGGCAAATTCATCGAAGCCGAAGCGATCGTCGACCGCTTGTCGACCAACGCGGGCGGCGCCGGCTATTGGCTGGCTTACATCGCGCTGCACCTGCAGTCCGTCGGCCGCGTCCGCGAAGCGCTCGAGATCACGCGTCGTTCCTACGAACTCGACGCACTGAACCCGTTCGTCGCCAACGGAATGGGCGTCGGCCTCTGGTACGCGGGCCTCGCCGCCGAAGCCCGCGCGAGTTTTGAAAACACGTTGGCGCGCTGGCCCGACGCGCCCGCGCCCGCCAACAACCTCATCATGCTGTGCGCCGACCTTGGCGATTGGGACGCGGTCGACGCCCTTTTGGCGCCGGCGCGCCTCGCCAAGCACCCGCTGCGCCAATTCGAACAAGGCGCGCGCAACTACGTCGCCGCCAAACGCGCGGCGACGCCGGCCGCACTGCGCCGCTCGCTCTCAACCGCCCGCGACCAGTTCCAAAGCACGGGCTTCACCTTGAATCTCCTCACGATCCTCGCCCACCTCGGCGCGAGGGACGAAGCCTATGCGATGTCGGACACGGCAAGCTTTACGCCCGACAACGGCGACGATGTCATGGGCATCGATGCCTACCGCACCTACTTCCTCTTCCACGTTTCCTATCCGGAGCTGCGCGCCGACCCGCGCTTCGTCCACCTCTGCGCGCGCCTCGGACTCGTCCAATACTGGACGCAGACAAAGCGGTGGCCCGACTGCGCCGACGAAGTCCCCTACGACTTCCGCGACGAATGCCTGAAGTTCGCCACCCGCCGTCTCACGTCAGGTCACGAGCGCCGCTCGGCCTAACGTCGGCGGCAAGGACGCTGTCGTCGTCTTCCTGTTCGCGGTGGAACAGCCGGTAGAGCGCCGGCAAAACCAAAAGCGTCAACACCGTCGACGACACGATCCCGCCGATCACCACCGTCGCCAGCGGCCGCTGAACCTCGCTGCCCGTGCCGACGTTCAACGCCATCGGCACGAAGCCCAGGCTCGCGACCAGCGCCGTCATCAGCACCGGCCGAAGCCGCGTCAAAGCGCCCTCGCGTATCGCATCGTCGAGAGCGTGCCCCTGCTCGCGCAAGCCGCGGATAAACGACACCATCACCACGCCGTTCAACACGGCCACGCCTGAAAGCGCGATGAAGCCGACGCCCGCGGATATGGAGAGCGGCATATCCCGCAGAAGCAGCGCCGCCACGCCCCCCGTCAGCGCCAACGGCACGCCCGAGAAAACGATCGCCGCATCCTTCGCCGACCCATACAGCGAAAACAGCAGCCCGAAGATCAACAACAGCGCGACCGGCACAACGACCGCCAACCGCTCCGACGCCGAGATCAACTGCTCGAACGTACCGCCGAAATCGATCCAATAGCCCGCCGGAACGTCGACGCGCGTGGCGACGGCCGCGCGAACGTCGGCGACGAACGAGCCCAGATCGCGATCGCGCACATTCGCCGTAACGACCACGCGGCGCTTGCCGTTCTCGCGGCTGATCTGATTGGGACCGGTCGTGAGTTCCAGCTTCGCCAGTTCCGAAAGCGGCACGAAGGCCGGCGACGACGGACCGTGCGCCACATGCGGCAACGGAATCGGTAGGCGTGAGATCACCTCGATATTGTTACGCGCGATCTCCGGCATACGAACGATGACGTCGAAACGCCGGTCGCCCTCGAAGATCTTGCCCGCGACCCGTCCGCCCAAAGCCGCCGCAACCACGTCCTGCACCTCCGCGATGCTAAGACCATGCCGCGCCAGCGCGTCGCGATCCGGCGTGATCGACAACAGCGGCAAGCCTGTGACCTGCTCGACCTTCACGTCGCGCGCGCCGGGAATGGTCTTGAGAACCTTCTCGATCGCCTCGCCCGTTTCGAGAAGCTGATCGAGATCGTCGCCGTAGACCTTCACCGCCAGATCCGACCGCACGCCCGCGATAAGTTCGTTGAACCGCATTTGAATCGGCTGCGTCAGTTCATAGTTGTTCCCCGGAACGCTGAACGCGGCTTCCTCAAGTTCGGCAAACAGCTTGGCGCGCGTCTTGCGCGGATCGGGCCACAGGCTGCGGTCCTTCACGATCAGAAACGTATCAGCGACGCTGGGCGGCATCGGATCGGTCGCAACTTCGGCCGTGCCCAGCTTTGCGAACGTCATTTCCACTTCCGGAATCTGGCGCAGCCGCTTCTCCAACGCCTCCTGCATGCCGACGGCCTGCGTGAGACTGGTCCCCGGTATGCGAAGCGCGTGCATCGCGATGTCGCCTTCATCGAGGTTCGGGATGAATTCCGACCCCATGCGCGAGGCGGCGAGCGCGCTAAGCCCCACCAACGCCACCGCCCCGCCCACCATCAGCGATCGATTGGCGACGGCGAAGTCCAGAAGCGGCGCGTAAACCGCGCGCGCGCCGCGCATCAGCACATTCTCGCGCTCGTCCACGCGGCCGGTGACGAACAGAGCGATCGCTGCCGGTACGAAGGTGATCGACAGCAACAGCGCGGCAACCAGGGCGGCGACGACGGTGAACGCCATCGGGTGAAACATTTTTCCTTCGACGCCCGTCAACGCGAAGATCGGGATATAGACGATCGTGATGATAAGCACGCCGAAGAGGCTGGGCTTGATCACCTCGCCCGTGGCGGACGCCGCAAGCGCAAAGCGCTCGTGCCGCTCGAGCAGCCGCCCAAGGCGATGCTGCTCAAGCCCGAAGCGCCGCAGGCAGTTCTCGACAATGATCACCGCGCCGTCCACGATCAGGCCGAAGTCCAGCGCCCCCAGGCTCATCAGATTGCCCGACACCTTGT
>JAEUMM010000052.1 GCA_016792645.1 Alphaproteobacteria bacterium
GGGCGAAAAGCAAACGCAAAACCTGATTACTGCGCCGCGCGTCGCAACATCACTTCCGGCGTGCGCGCCTTGATGAACGCGGCTGCGCGCGTGATCGAGACCTTGGATTCCGACAGTTCCGGCAAACCCTGGAACAGATGCGGCATCCCTTCATAGACCTCGACGTTGACGTTCACGTTGGCCGCCGCCGCACGCTCACCGATCCGGCTGCCGTCGTCGCGCAGAACTTCCAGGCTGCCCGCATGGATCATCATCGGCGGCAGACCCTTGAAGTCGCCATAGATGGGCGAAGCAAACGGATCCGCCGGCGAAGCGCCCTTCAGATAATGCCGCGAACAGGTGGCCAACAGCTCCCAGCTCAACGCATCATCCGTCGGCCGGTTCTTCAGCATCGACCAACCCGACAACGTCATGTCCGCCCACGGCGAGAACGCGACCGTCGCGGCCGGCAAGGGTAGGCCCGCATTGCGCAGGGCGAGCAACGTCGCCAGCGCCAAACCGCCGCCCGATCCGTCGCCTGCGAAAATAATATTGTTCGGCGTAATCCCCTGGGTCAGCAACCAACGGTAGGCATCAGCATCATCGCGCAACGCACCCGGTAAGGGGACTTCCGGGGACAGTCGATACTGCGGCACCAGCGCGCGCGCGCTCGCCGCATGCGCCAACCGCGACACCAGCGGCCGATGCGTCTCCGGCGATCCGGCGATGAAGCCGCCGCCGTGGAAATAGAGGATCACGCGCCGACCGGTTGCCGATTCAGGAACGACCCACTCGCCCCGAATAGCGCTGATCAGCACAGGTTGAACATCGACGCCTTTGATTTGCGGCCCGAACCCAACCCAGAATTGCTGTATTTGATCGCGCAACTCTTCGATGGTGGCATTCGGGTCAAACGATGTTTGACGCCGCACCAAGGTCGGTCGACGATTAAATGTACGCGGCCAATTCATCATACTGGAGCTGCCCCGAACAGCGAACGCGACGACGGCTCCCCCCGTGCGAGATACCGCTGCCCCCATCGCAACGCCCCCACACAACGCACAATGTACATCACGCCGTCGCGGTTGAGAATCATTTTTTCAACAGCGGGTGGAAAAAATGCAAGCACGCTCGAACATGCACGCGCACGGCTCTTGTGGAGAAACTGAACCTGTGAACGGGCCTGTGGACGACCTGACGATAAGCATTTTACAGGTTGTTCCGCCGCGTCCGCACACCTCGCTCGATCGACGGCGCTTTCGTGCTAGAGCCCGCACCCGTTAACCGGGCTCGTGGAGCAACGACATGTCCGTCCGCAATCTGAACTCGTTCTTCGCCCCCAAGAGCGTCGCGCTGATCGGCGCCAGCCGTACGCCCTCGGCCGTCGGCGGCGTCGTCGCCCACAACCTCGTCGACGGCGGCTTCCCGGGCGAGATCATGTTCGTGAACCCGCACGCCGGCGAACTGTTGGGCCGCCAGGTCTTCGAGACGGTGGCCTCCCTCCCGCACGCGCCCGAACTCGCGATTATCGCGACCCCGCCAGCCCCCATCCCCGACCTCATCGCCGAACTCGGCGCCCGCGGCACCAAGGCGGTCGTAGTCCTGACCGCAGGCTTCGCTGAAATGGGCGAGGCCGGCCGCGCCGCCCAGCAACGCATGCTGGAACTGGCCCAGCCCAACGTCCTGCGTATCGTCGGCCCGAACTGCATCGGCGTCCTGTCGCCCGCGAACAAGCTGAACGCCAGTTTCGCCCACCGCATGCCGGTCGCCGGCAAGACCGCCTTCGTGACCCAATCGGGCGCGATGATGACGGCGGTCATCGACTGGGCGGTCGCTCGCGAAATCGGCTTCTCCCATCTCGTCTCGATGGGCGGCATGTGCGACGTCGACTTCGGCGACATGCTCGACTTCCTCGCCGCCGACAACGCCACCACCGCCGTGCTGCTCTACGTCGAAAGCATCACCTACGCGCGCAAGTTCATGTCCGCCGCCCGCCGCTGCGCCCGCCTCAAACCGGTGATCGTCGTCAAGGCCGGCCGCCACGAGGAAGGCGCGCGCGCCGCGCGCTCCCACACCGGCGCACTCGCCGGCTCCGACGCCGTCTACGACGCAGCCTTCCGCCGAGCGGGCCTCCTCCGTGTGCTGACGATCGACAGCCTCTTCGACGCACTAGAAGCGGTGGCCAGCGGCCCGCGCATGCTGGGCGATCGCGTCGCTATCGTCACGAACGGCGGCGGCGCAGGCGTGCTGGCCACCGACCACCTGATCGACGAAGGCGGTAAACTCGCGGCGCTATCGGCATCAACGATGGAAACGCTGAACGCGGCGCTCCCCGCGAGTTGGAGCCACGCCAATCCCGTCGACATTATCGGGGACGCCGGCCCTGAGCGTTACCGTGCCGCCCTCGAAGCGCTCCTCGCCGACGACAATGCTGACGCCGTGCTGGTGCTGAACTGCCCCGTCGCCGTCGCGAACCCGACGGCCGCAGCAGACGCCGCAATCGCGGTCGTCGCTGCCGCCCGCGAAGCCGGCAACACCAAACCCGTGTTCGCCTCGTGGCTCGGCGATGCCGCGGCAGCCGAGGGACGCAAACATCTCGACGCGGCAGGCCTGCCCGTCTACGCGACGCCCGAACGCGCCGTCACCGCCATGATGCAACTCGTTCGCCGCAGGCAGGCGCAAGAGCTGCTGATGCAGATCCCGCGCGCGGTGCAGGTCTCGGGCGAACGCGACGTAAAGCCGGCGCGCGAAGCGGTCGACGCAGCCCTCGCCACCGGCCGCCAATGGCTGACGGCGGTCGAAGCCAATACGGTGCTGCAAGCTTACGGCATCCCAACCGTCGAAATCCGCGTCGCCAAAACACCGGAAGAGGCGCATCGCACGGCGGTCGCCTTGGGCTTCCCCGTCGCGCTCAAAATCCTCTCCTCGGAAGTCATTCACAAGTCCGACGTCGGCGCGGTGATGCTGAACCTGAAGGACGGCCCGTCGGTCGCCCGCGCCGCTGCGACGATGCAGTTGCGCGTCGGCAAAATCCAACCGGACGCGCAGATCGACGGCTTCATGGTCCAGCCGATGGCGACCCGCCCCGGCGCGCACGAACTCATCGTTGGTATCTCCGAAGACAAACTCTTTGGCCCGGTCATCCTCTTCGGCCAAGGCGGCACGTCCGTCGAAGTCGTCAACGACCGCGCGCTCGGCTTGCCGCCGCTGAACGCGCTGCTTGCGCGCGACCTCATCGACCGCACCCGTGTCGCTCGCCTTCTGAAGGGCTATCGCAATCGCCCGCCGTCCAATATGGATGCGATCGTGAAGGTGATCCTCGCGCTCCAGGACATCGCGATCGATCTGCCGGAGGTGAAGGAACTCGACATCAACCCGCTATGGGCCGACGATCAAGGCGTGCTGGCCCTCGACGCCCGCATCCGCGTCGCCAAGGAAGATCGCCCCGGCACCGAACGCTTCGCCATAAAACCTTATCCGGCCGAACTCTCGCACGACATCGTCGACCGCAACGGCAAGCACTACCTCTTGCGGCCGATCAGGCCCGAAGACGCCCCCGGCATCCAAGCCGCCATCGCCTCCAGCGACCCCGAAGACGTGCGCATGCGCTTCTTCTCAGGCCTGCGCCAACTCCCCGACGCGCTGGCAAAGCGCCTGACGCAAATCGACTACGATCGCGAGATGGCCTTCACGGTCGTCGAAACCGTCGACAATCGCGAGACAGGCGTCGGCGTCGTGCGCCTGGCCCTCGACCCCGACCGCGCGCGCGGCGAATACGCGGTGATGGTGCGAAGCGATCGCATCGGCACGGGGCTGGGTCTGCGGATGATGGAAGAAATCATCGCCTACGCGCGCAGCATCGGCCTCAAGCAAGTCTTCGGCGATGTCCTTGCCGAAAACACGCGCATGCTCGACATGTGCGCCAAACTCGGCTTCAACCGCACCGGCTCGCCCGAGCCCGGCGTCGTCGAAGTGACGCTCAATCTCTGACCCTTGCCAAGCTGCTGACACAATGCTGTCAGCAGCAACGGCGCATCGTCTGGCCGTCAACCCGCAAGGAGGCAAGACCGATGGATACGAAAGCAGTCGCGAAGATTTTCACCGACCTATGCGCAAAGGGCGAATTCGACGCCGCCGGCCAAAAATTCTGGTCCGACGATGTCGTGAGCCTCGAGCCCGGCACCGGCGACATGGCCCGCGCCGAAGGCCGCAAGGCCGTGCTCGGCAAAGGCGAATGGTGGTACGCCAACCACACCGTTCACGACAGCAAGGTCGAAGGCCCCTACGTGCACGGCAACCAATTCGCCGTGCGCTTCAAATTCGACATCACGCCGAAGGGCGGCCAACGCACGCAGATGGACGAAGTCGCGCTCTTCACGGTCGCGAACGGCAAGATCGTCGAAGAACGCTTCTTCTACAGCGAATAGAAACGCGAACGGCGCCGAGATCGCTCTCGGCGCCGTCGCCATTTTCATTCAGGCCTAAGCCGCGTCGGCGACTTTGGACTCGACGATCTTCGGCTGCTCCGGCCCTTTGCCGATCGAAATCTTCCGCGCCTTCTTCTCTTCCGGAATCACGCGCGCGATGTCGACATGCAGCAAGCCGTGCTCAAGCCGCGCTCCGCGGACTTCCATATGGTCCGCCAACTGGAAGCGGCGTTCGAAGCTGCGGCCGGCGATGCCCTGGTGGAGGAAACGCGTCTTTGGCTCCTCGCCGCCGTCACGCTTGCCGGTGATCGCAAGCACGCCTTCCTTCACCTCGATCGAAAGCTCTCTGTCCGAGAAGCCGGCGACCGCCATCGAAATGCGGTAGTCGTTTTCGGCCAACTGTTCGATGTTGTAGGGCGGATAGCTCGTCGTCGACGGGTCGAACTGGGTCACGGTCTCAAGCAAATTGGCGAGACGGTCGAAGCCGACGGTCGAACGATAGAGCGGGCTAAAATCAAAACTGCGCATGGCTGTTCATCCTCTCAAGCGATGATCTAGAATCCGCCGAAACGGCCGGATTCGGGTTCCAAAAATGCCCGTAACGGAACCCCAAAAGGGCGTCCCTAGGCGACTTTTGAGATGGGGATAGGGCGCAACGCCGTCAAGACCGCTTGGGCCTCAAACGTGCTACATGTTAACCCATCGATTCTGACGGCCTGCCGTCGAAATCGGCCGCCCGCGCCCCGTTCGTTCACGCTCCGAGAGTGACCCATGTCCCAGCCCCCGTCTCCGCGCCTCCCAGGCCTCGGCACGCCGATGCAGCAACGCGGCGGCACGGCCGGCTGGAACTACCCGGTCAACCCGTTTGAGTTGCAGAAGCAGTTGGAACAGGGCATCGAGCATCACAAGGCCGGCCGCGGCGAAGAAGCGGAGAGAGTATATCGCGCGGTTCTAGCCAAAGTGCCGAACCAGCCCGACGCTCTGAACCTCTTGGGTGTCCTCGCCATGGAAGCGGGCAGCCATGAGGCGGCATTCGATTTTCTCGAACGCGCCGTGGCCGCGCGCCCGAAGGATCCTGCGATCCTCAACAACTACGGCAACGCGCTGTCGCTTGTGCGCCGCTATGAAGATGCGATCAAGCACCTCGAACGCGCGCTCGCGATCAAGCCCGACATGGCCGACGCGTGGCTCAACCTCGGCCGCACGCTGAACTTGTCGGGGCAGGGCGAGCGTGCGTTGAAGTGCTTCGAACGCCTCGTAAAGCTGCGCCCCGACAGTCAAGCCGCGAAGTCCGGCATCAGCCGCGCTTACCTCAGCTTGGGCCGCACCAAGGACGCCGAAGACACCGCGCGCGACCTCATCGCAACGGCGCCGGGCACGTCCTCAGGGTACGTAAATCTCAGCAACGCCGTAAAGTTCAAGCCGGGCGCGCCGGAAATTGAGCAGGTCGAGGCGCTGATCGCCAGCAAGGAAACCAGTTCCAAGGAACTGCGCGGTCTTCAGTTTGCGGCGGCCAAAATGTACGACGACGTCGGCCGCTACGACGACGCTTTCCGCTATTTCGATCTCGCAAACAAATCGGCTGCCGGCAAGTACGATCCCAAAGCCATTGAGACATCCTATGCCGAACTCAAGAAGACCTACACGCGGAAGTTCTTTGAAGAGCGTGCGAACACTGGCCTCGACAGCGAGCGTCCGGTCTTCATCGTCGGGATGCCACGCTCGGGGACCACGCTGACCGAAACGATCATCGGTGCGCATCCTCTGGCGCATGCTGCCGGCGAACTTGAAACGATCAAACGCTGTGAACGCGAAATGGCGGACCTCGTCTTCCGCGACGAAGGTGTGCAGAAGAACGCGCGCACACTGTCGTGGGTCGGCGTCGAAGTGTTGGCGCAACGCTACCTCGATGCCATCGACGCCAAAACGCGCAATGCCGGCGCCAAGCGCATCACCGACAAGATGCCCCACAACTTTCAGGGCGTTGGCTTCATCGCGATGCTGTTCCCCAACGCGCGCATTATCCACACCAAGCGCAGCCCCTTCGACACGTGCTTGTCGATCTGGCAGCAGAACTTCAACGATGCGCACTCCTACGCGCGCAACCTTGCCGACCTTGGCCACCATTACGCTCACTATCTGCACCTGATGCAGCATTGGCGCGAGGTGCTGCCCGGCCGCCTGCTTGAGATCGAATATGAAGACCTGGTCGAAAACCAGGAAGCGGTCTCGCGCAAGCTGATCGACTTCGTCGGTCTGCCCTGGGACGACGCGTGCCTGCGTCCGCAGGACGTCAAACGCACGGTTCTGACCGCCAGCGTCTGGCAGGTACGCCAACCCGTCTACAAGCGCTCGGCCGGCCGCTGGAAGAACTACGAGCAGCATCTAGGGCCACTTCGCGATGCGCTCAAAGCGGCCGGAGCAGACGTCTAGACCTGCCCAAAACGCCTCAAACATGTGACTCCAAAGCCACGGAGCCGCGGCGAACGGCCGGATTACACACAATCCATTGTGTCACTGGAGTCCCGGTTCCCTATATTCCACCTTGGTTAACCAAAAGATTCGCGTGGTAAACGCGTTGTTAACCAACGGGGTGTCCTTCTGGGGCGGACGTGCGGGGCCTAAGCCCGCGCTACGGCGAGTTCAGGAGGAGAAAGATGTTGTTGAAGAAGTTGGGACTGGCGACCACTGCGCTCGTGGCGTTGGGATACGTGGCAGTTGTTCCGTCCGCTGGCGCAGCCGCGCCGATCTATGGGCAGGTCAATCTTGCGGTGGGCGGCACTTGGCAAGACCAGGAAGATGGGCTCGGCAACAGCCTGGACGATGAGTTTGCAGGCATGGCGGGCGGCGCTCGCGTGGCTGTGCCCTACTCGTCGGACGTGAGGATTGAAGTCGGCGTTGCGGGCGACTCCACGTTTGCGAACGAGGACGACAGCGATAACTACGCCGGGGGCTTCGGCGCCAACCTGCACATCAATTGGCACGACGCGTCCGAGGGTACGCTGGGCATTTTTGGTGCCGTCGGGCGCAGCACGTCTGTCGACGACGAGTCGACACCGTTCTTTGCCGCCGGCTTTTCCGGCCAGTACTTTTGCGATCAGTGGACGTTCTTCGGCCAGCTTGGTTACATCGACTCAAGCGACGATCCGGACTTCCTTCACAACGCAGGATTCGCGCGCGCGGGCGCCGCATACTATGCGACCACTCGTCTGAAGTTGTCAGCGGACCTGGCTTATGCTGATGGCGAGCAGGACAGCAACGACGGCGACGCAGATCTCTTCGCCTGGGGTGCGGCTGCTGAGTACTGGTTCGGCGTAAGCGTTCCGGCATCCGTCTTCGTCGAATACCGCGGGTTGAACTCCGAAACGAACGCCGACGTGGCGAGTGGAGAGGGGCTTACCAGCCACACCGTGAGCCTCGGCGTGAGGTTCCATTTCAACGGTGCTGACCAGGCGGACTCGGATCGTCAGTTCAACGCCGAACTTCCCAACTTCAGCCGCTGGATTCACGAAGGCGGCAAGTCCATCGACTGATCAAACGATCCGTCCGAGAGTGGTTGGTCGCGAGCGATTTGCTGGTCGCTCGCGGCAAGATTTCGAGAAGAGGCACAGAGGCGAGAAACGCCCGTGCCGGGGTGTCCGGCCTGACGAAGACCCAAGTCTGCAGCTTGGAAACAACGAATTGTCAGGAGGCATGCATGCAATTGAAACGAGTTTTGCTGGCGTCGTCGGCGCTAGCGCTGCTCGCGGGGGCCAACCCGGCTCAGGCGGACGGCTTATACATTAGCGTTTTCGGCGGCGCGAACTGGGTCGCGGACTCATCCGCGTCGATCTTCGTGACTGATGGCGTCTATTCGTCTGGAAATCTGAGTTGGGCCACCGACGCCGATACCGGATTTGTGGTCGGCGGCGCCGTAGGCACGCATCTCGACAAGTGGGTTAAGGGCCTGCGCGTCGAAATCGAGGCATCCTATCGGCGGAACGATGTTGGTGGCGTTTGGGCGACGGCGGGGACAAGCTTCTTCGGCTCGGGCTCGTCCAGCGGCACGATCGACGCAAACCTGTCGACGTTCGCGGTCATGGCCAACGTCTGGTACGAACACGACATGGGATGGAAGGTCCGTCCCTATGTCGGCGGCGGCATCGGTTGGGCACGCACGAATCTAAATGGTGCGCTGTTGACGACGACCACGGCCTTCACGACGTTTGATCGCGACCATGACGGCTTCGCGTGGCAGCTGGGCGCGGGCTTCAACTACGAGGCAGCTCCAGGCGTCAATGTCGGCCTCGGCTACCGCTATTTCAGCGGACCGGACGTCACCGAGCCGTTCTTGCTCGACCCATTCTTTGCCGGCAAGCAAGCCTTCGGCACGGTCGACAACGACAACCACTCAGTGATGTTGAACCTCACCATCGACGTGAACTAGCTCCCGTCAATATCTAGAGTGACGCTACGGCGGGCCTCCCGGGCCCGCCGTTTCTTTTTTGGGGAACTGGCTGCAAGCCAAGGCACGCCCTGCTATAACCGGCCCAGCCGGTAGGTGTGCGCTTTACGGGCGTCGCCAGGGCCAGTATGAGTCCGCCCGGTTCCGATCAATTCCAGGAAGGAAACGCCCCATGGACGCAGACGTCGCCGCTTTCACCGCTGGCTTGAAGAACGCCATCGGCTCGCAATCCGGTCTCAATTCGACCCTGAAGTTCGACTTCGAAGGCAAAGGCCACATTTTTGTGGACGGCAAATCGACGCCCAACACGGTGTCGAACGACGACAAGCCTGCCGACTGCACGATCACGGTCTCGACCGACACGTTCAAGAAGATGGTCGCCCGCGAGCTCGATGGCACCACCGCCTTCATGCAGGGCAAGCTGAAGGTCGCCGGCGACATGAGCGTCGCGATGAAGTTGGGCCCGATCCTCGCCAAAGCCGCCGGCTAACACCGACGTGGCCCGCATCGGGCCTGAGGCTGAATTGGTGGCGGTGCCGGGTTATCCGGCACCCCCTGGCGCTGTTGCCGAATGGCTGACGCTGGCGGACGGCGTCAATCTGCGCACAGCGCGCTGGATTTTGCCGCCGAGCGAAACGCACGGCACAGTGGTCCTGATCCAGGGTCGCACTGAATTCGTCGAAAAATACTTCGAGGTCGTGGGCGAACTTCTCGCCCGCGGCCTTTCCGTCATCACCTTCGACTGGCGCGGCCAGGGCCTGTCGACGCGCGTGTTCCCCGAAACGCTCAAAGGCCACGTCGCCGACTTCTCGGAGTTCGACGCCGACCTCGCCGCAGTGATGAACAAGATCGTGCATGAGCACGGCACGAAGCCCTACCACGCGCTCGCGCATTCGATGGGCGGCAACGTCTTGCTGCGCTATCTGCATGATAACCCGCACGAATTCGAACGCGCAGTGCTCACCGCGCCAATGCTTGCGATCAAGACGGCGCCATATCCGGAATGGGTCGCCCGTTCGCTAGCCGTGTGCTCGGCGGCGGCCGGCGGACGCAATGCCTTCGTGTTCGGCGGCGCAGCTCAAAGTCCGCTTAAGCTAACGTTCGAAACCAACGGCGTGACCAGCGATGTCCGCCGCTTCGAACGGTTCATGTCATGCCTAAAAGCTGAGCCGAAACTCGCGCTTGGCGCGCCGACCTTCGGCTGGCTTGAGGCCGCCTTCCGCTCGATGCATCTCGTCGCCAGCGAAGACTTCGCACAGGCCATCGAAACGCCGGTGCTCCTCATCGGCGCGGCCCACGATCAGATCGTGGTCCCCGGCGCCGACCTCGCGCTCGTCAAACGCATCAAGCGCGGCATGTATGTGATGCTGAAGGCCGAGCACGAAATCATGATGGAGTCGGACGAAATCCGCCGCGCCTTCTGGGCCTGCTTCGATCCGTTCGTGGGCCTGACGAACTCGGCCTACCGCACCGCGCCCAAGGCCTCCAGCACCGCAGCGTGAAGCGCCGCGTCGCCGCACGCCACGACGCGCCCGCCGTTCTGGGCCGATCCGCCTGCCCAGGTCGTCATCACACCACCCGCGTTCTCGACGATGGGAATCAGCGCCTGGACATCCCAAGGCTGCAACGACGACTCGACGATCAGATCAATGAACCCCATCGCAAGTAGCCCATAGGCGTAGCAATCGCCGCCGAACCGGGTAAGCCGCGCCTGCGCTGACAAGGCCCAAAACGCCGCTTGTTCGGCATCGCTGAAATAGCCGACGGGTGAGGTCGTCGACATCACGGCAGCGCTCAGCGAAGGGCAGGGCCGGGTTTTCAACGCGACCTGACGCCCTTGCCCGTCGCGAAACGACGAACGGCCTGCCGAAGCGACCCACCGCTCGCGCGTATAAGGCTGATCAAGCACGCCGATAACCGGCCGCTGCCCGTCGTTGAGCGCAATCAGCGTCCCCCATTGCGCCATGCCGCACATGAACGCGCGCGTGCCGTCGATCGGATCGATCACCCACGTCAGCGGCGATGAACCGCGCTCGGCGCCGTGCTCTTCGCCCATCACGCCGTGGGCGGGATAGCGCTCCCTGACCCGCGCGCGGATCACATCCTCGGCCGCGCGATCGGCCTCGGTCACGGGATCGAACCCCGCGTCGCCCAACTTGTTGTGAACGGCAATGCGCTCGCGAAAATGCGGCAGAATGGTCTTGCCGCTCAGATCGGCAAGCTCCTCCGCAAATTGCGTCAGTTCGGAAAGTTCGGCGGCGCTGGGTGTCGCGGTCATCCGCGAAAGTCGCGGACCGCGGCACCCAGTGTCAATTGCGCCTGATCAGGAACGCGGTTCCGAACCGCTCAGAGCCTTGGCGAGATCCAGAAGCCGGCGGCGCGGGCCTTCATCCAGCCCGTAATAGGCGCGGATAAGATCCATCGTTTCCTTGTTCTGGAGCAAACCATCATCGGTCGCGCCTTGGCCATCCTTGCCCGCCCCAAGTCCTTCGAAGAAGAACGAGATGGGCATGTCCAACGCACGCGCGAGATCCCAAAGGCGGGAGGCCGAAATTCGGTTCGCCCCGCTCTCGTATTTTTGAATCTGTTGGAAGCGGATCCCCACCGCCTGAGCCAGCTGTTGCTGAGTCATTCCCAGAAGCCAACGACGATGACGCACGCGTTGACCGATATGTAGATCTATTGGGTTCTTCACGAGCCTCCCCCGAATGCCACGCGATCCCCAGTTCTTCTCGCACACCCAATGCGAGCGAACCAATCTTGGCGCTCTACTTCCAGGCGATCAACCATCGGTTGGTGCCTGAATGTCACACCAACTTTGCCCCGAAAACCAAGAGAAAGCAAACGCTTATGGACGTAACCTCAGACGACACTCAACCAAAACGGGCGGTTTGGCGAGTGGCCGGAAGTCCACACTGTGGCAAAAACCACGGCTATCCCTCGCCGCTGGCCCGGCTGTAGCGCTTGCGGTCGTTCGGATCGAGCCACCGCTTACGCAGGCGGATGGACTTGGGCGTCACCTCAACCAGCTCGTCGTCGCCGATATAGGCGATGGCCTGCTCCAGGGTCAGAAGCTTCGGCGGCGTGAGGCGGACGGCTTCATCCTTACCCGCGGCCCGGAAGTTGGTCAGCTGCTTGGCTTTCAGCGCGTTCACGTCCAGGTCGTTCTCCCGGCTGTGCTCGCCGATGATCATGCCCTGGTAAACCTTGGTGCCGGATTCGATGAACATGAAGCCGCGCTCTTCCAGATACCAAAGCGCATAGGTCTGCGCCTCGCCGTCGCGATCGGCGATCAACACGCCCACGCGTCGGCCTTCGATCGGTCCCCGATGCGGGCCGAATTCCTGGAACACGCGGTTCATGATGCCGGTGCCGCGCGTGTCGGTCAGGAATTGCCCGTGATACCCGATGAGGCCGCGCGACGGCGCCAGGAAGGTAAGGCGCGTCTTGCCGCCGCCCGACGGACGCATGTCCGTCATCTCGCCTTTGCGCAGCGACATCTGCTCGATCACGGTGCCGGTATAGGCGTCGTCGACGTCGATGGTGACTTCCTCGATCGGCTCAAGCTTTTCGCCGTTGGGCCCGTTGCGGAACAACACCCGCGGACGCGAAATCGAAAGCTCGAACCCTTCGCGGCGCATCGTTTCGATCAAGACGCCCAACTGCAATTCGCCGCGCCCGGCAACTTCGTAGGCGTCGGCGCTTTCCGTTTCGCGAACCTTGATCGTGACGTTGCTCTCGGCTTCGCGGAACAGGCGCTCGCGAATGACGCGGCTCTGCACCTTCGAACCCTCACGGCCCGCATACGGCGAATCGTTGATGCCGATCGTGATCGCAATCGTCGGCGGATCGATCGGGTTCGCCGGAATAGGGATCAGAACCTCGGCATCGCACAGCGTGTCGGCCACGCCAGCGATCGTCAAACCGGCGATCGCAACAATGTCGCCGGCGCCGGCTTCGTCCACCGGAACGCGCTGAAGTCCGCGAAAAGCCAACACTTTCGTGATGCGGCCACGCTCGATCAACTCGCCCTCGCGCGACAAAGCCTTGATCGACCGGTTCGCTTCGACGACACCCGATTCGATGCGCCCGGTCAAAATGCGGCCCAGATACGGATCCGACTGAATCACGCGGACCAGCATGGCGAACGGATATTGCGAACTCGCTTTCGACGCGATCGTCGGCGGCCGAACGTGTGAAATGATCGTCTCGAACAGCGGCGTCAAATCCTTGCGCTCGTCGTTCTCTAAGTCGCGCACCGCCCAGCCCGCGCGTCCGCTGGCATAGAGCGTCGGGAAGTCCAGTTGTTCGTCGTTCGCGTCCAGCGATGCGAACAGGTCGAACACGTCGGAATGAACCTCGTGCGCCCGCGCGTCCTGCCGGTCGATCTTGTTGATGACGACAATAGGCTTCAAGCCCAGCTTGAGCGCCTTCGACGTCACGAACTTCGTCTGCGGCATTGCCCCTTCGGCCGAGTCGACCAAAAGGACCACGCCGTCGACCATCGACAAGATGCGCTCGACCTCGCCGCCGAAGTCGGCGTGACCGGGCGTATCGATGATGTTGATGCGCGTGCCGTTCCACTCGACGCTCGTGCACTTGGCGAGGATGGTGATCCCGCGCTCGCGCTCCAACTCGTTGGAGTCCATGGCGCGCTCCATGACCTGCTGATTTTCGCGGAAGGTTCCGCTTTGGCGCAGCAGTTGATCGACGAGCGTTGTTTTCCCATGGTCGACATGGGCAATAATGGCGATATTGCGCAGGTTCATTTTCGGTTTTTCAGCTGAAGGCCCGTCTCGGCGCGAGCGCGCGGGATATAGCCCGTTCGCTGCATTGCAGCAAGGAGAGCGCCGCGGCCGTGTGGTCGCGGGGCCAAAGCCTGGGCTTACATCGATATTAACGGCCGCCGCGTACCCTTGTTCTGTGGGGAACGCGAAGATGAAACCGAAAGCCTCCTTCAGCTTTTCATCGACCGCGGGCGGCGGACAGTCGCCCGGTCTGGGGGCCCTCTTGCTCGCGGTCGGCGCATTCATCTGCGCGATCGCGCTGGGCTGGATCCCGTCACCGCCGGAGAGCTTCAACGCGCCGCGTGAGATTGTCTTGGCCGCAGGCCTCCTTTTCGCGCTCGCCGGGCTGCTCTTTGCGATCAACGGCCGCGCACCAGCCTGGGTGATGGGTTTCGTTGGCGCCTGCATCTGGACGGCCTTCGCTCTGATCCCAAGCTGGATTGCCTGGGGCGCGGGGCCGCGAAACTTCTCCGGTGACGGCCTTTGGCTTCTCGCTCTGGTCGGCCTCGACTTCCAGACCCTGGGGCGCACCGTCTTCGGCCTCAGCGCGTTGATCCTCTGGGTCGGCGCTCTTGCAGCCTGGTTCGCGTGGCTCAAGAGTCTGCCGCGCATCGGCCAAGCGCCAGCGGTTCTCGCCCTTCTCGCTTTCACGATCTGGATGGCGTGGGGACGCTATCTCGAACCGGCAGCCGTTACGGGAAGCAGCGACGCCGACCGCCTGGCCCAATACATCGCCGCAAGACACCTGAACATCGACGCCTCCAGCGACAACGAATTTCTTGAGCCGCGTGAGGAACTCTGGATAAAGCGTGCCCGCGCCCGCATTGCCGCCGGGCGCACACCCCCGCTTGGCAGCGCAGTCATCGATGTGCCGGAAGCTGGCGCCGCGCCAGACATCGACGGCGTGATCGGCGAGGCGGAATGGCGCGCCGCCCGCGCGCTCGCCGCCCCCGCGCCGGGCCGCGGTGGCCGCGTCCTGGTTATGCGCAGCCGGGACAAGCTCTATGTGGCAGGCGAAGCCTTCGCCGACCGCAGCAGCGCCGGCTTCGATCAAATGCGCGTCTACTTCCATATCGATCTGGCGCAGGCGTTCGCCAACGAACGCGTCTTCGTCTCGGGCAGCGGCGGTGCCACAAGCTTACGCTCGGTCCGCCTGCCTGGATCGCAATACGAAAAGACAGAGTGGACGATCCTGCACGGCATCCAAGGTGCGAGCGCAGTAACCCGTCATCGGCAATTCGAGCTTTCGCTCGACATGGCGGAAGCTGGCCTACCTGCGGGCGGCGCATTCCCGGTCTTTGTGGAGATCGAGGGCGATCCGCTCCGCACGTCGGCTGGAAAGTTCAAGGCGCGCCGAATCGAAGGCCGCGTGGGCTCGTATCAGACGCCGATTTGGCTGCGCCTGCCGGAATAGTGTGCGATTTCACACTGTCCCCGCAAAGCCGTCGCCGGGGTGGAAGATGTTGCTGAGACCTTAATCCGCCAATTCTTAAGCGGCTTGCGTTAGGGTGACCGCTCACCAAGAGCGCGCCGCTAAGTCAACGCCATGACGCCACCGACACCGCCTCTAATCCGCGATCGCGCATTGAAGCCGCTCGTAGAGTTGGTGTTGGGGTCATTGCCGCTGACGATGGTTTTGAATCCCATCTGGGCCGCGCTGTCGATCATTCCACTGGGCGGCGGCTTTCCCTCGTTCGGCATCGTTCCGTTCGAGATTCTGATCGCCGTCGTCGCGCTGCACGTGCTGAATTCATGTGTGGCGGGGTGCGTGTATTTGTGGGCGGCGCGCGCTCGGCCGACTCCGGAAGCGATTTTTCGCGTTCTCCTGATATTGCAGCTATGGCTAAGCGTCTCGTGGGGCGCCGGCGCCCTCGCTTGCTGGGAAGACGGCAACACGACCAACAACACGTTCCTTGCGCTGCTTGTCATCGGCATGACTTGGGCGCTCGCGATCACGCGCTCTGTGCATCCCGTGCTGTTCGCCCTTGGCGTCATGCCGATGATGACCATGTTCTGGCTGCGCGCGACCTTCGCGCCGGGCGAGGCGGCGGGAGTCTTCATGATCTTCGCGCCGGTCTTTGCGGCTTACGCTTGGTTCTTGGGGACTTCGGCGCGCGACCGGGTGAGTCAAATGCTGGCTGCGCGCTTCGAACTCGAAGACATGGCCACCGCGCTTGAGGCCGCGCGCAGCGACGCTGTGACCAAGACCATTGAGGCCGAAGCGGCGAGCGCTTCGAAATCAGCCTTCGTTGCCAACATGAGCCACGAACTTCGCACGCCGTTGAACGCAATCTTGGGCTTTGCCGAACTGATTCAAAGCGCGGGCGTTGGTGGTGATGTCCCAACACAGTATCGCGCCTACGCCGGCGATATCCGCGAGTCCGGTGCGCATCTCCTGAGCCTGATCAATGATATGCTCGACATCGCCAAAATCGAAGCCGGCAAGATGGAGATTGACCGCCAAGTCCTGGACGCCTCGGCTTCAATCGAAGGTGCGGTGCGCTTCATCGCTCACCGCGCCGACGACAAACGGCAATCCATAGAGGTCCGCATCGATCCGCATGTTCGCCTCGTCGCCGACGAGCGCGCCTTCAAGCAAGTCCTTCTGAACTTGCTGTCGAATGCCGTAAAATTCTCGCCGCCGGGCGGCAAGATCATGATCTCATGCGCCAGACAACTCGAGGGCGGCACGTGTTTGACCGTCTCCGACGATGGCCCCGGCATTCCCCTCGACAAGATCAAGCAACTGTTCCGCCCGTTCTCGCGCGTCGACAACCGCTACGACCGGGACACCAATGGAACGGGGCTTGGCCTCGCGCTCGTGCGCGGTCTCGTCGCGCTGCACGGCGGCAAGGTGTGGCTGGAAAACCGGCCGACGGGCGGCCTCGTGGCCGGCGTCGAATTCCCCGGCCCGAGCGAAACCGCGCAAGCCGCGTAGCATTCAGGTGGGCAATGGCCCCGTCATCGCCTTGAAAACTTTTGCGCGAGTTTCGCCCTCCGCGCGTTGCGCCGGCGTCAGGCGTTTCTTTAGAAGGCCCAACGGCGTTTCGTCCGGCCCCAACACCTGGTTCGTTTTCGCGTCGTACCCCACGCCTTGCACGCCCTGCGCCGCCGCAAGCAGGTAGTACATATAGGCTTCGATCTCGTCCTTCCGTCCGGCATCGCCCGTTTCAATCATGGTCGCGAAATTGTACTGCGCCGGCCCATAGCCGTACTTCGCAGACCATTCGTACCACCGCGCCGCTTCGACCAAGCTCGCCTCGACGCCAAGCCCGTGCTCGTAGATCGTGCCCAGATCCATCATCGAGCGCCGCTCGCCGCCCATCGCGGCCTGCTGGTGGTACTTGCGCGCCTTCTCATAGTCGCGCTCGACCACGCCGCCCTTGCCGTCCATGTACTCGATGCCCAGCCGGCGGGCGGATTCGATGTCGCCCTTCGCCGCTTGCTCCGTCCACCACGCGATCGCTTCAGGATAGAGCCCGCGACGATAGAGATCCTCGCCCTCCGATCGCGCTGGCTGCGTCTGTGGATCGGGCGAGCCCGCGACCGTCGAAATTCCGAACACCGCGACAGGCGCCGCCAGCGCGACTGCAACCAAGACGGCCAACCGGCCCCAAAACCGTGACATGTAATGCGTGCTCTAAGTCGTCTGCAGCAACAGACCGGCGCCCAACAACAGAGCAGAACACAAAGCGAGCAGAAGCTTGGTTCGCAGAGGCAGGCGCATGAAGTTGTGCATGACAAGGCTCCGGTTGGCGGTCACCGGTGAACGCTAACCCGGCGCCTCAGGTAACGACAACCCACTCGCCGCTTTCGTGGTCGATGCGCGTTAACTTCCCGTCGTGGATGTCGAAATGCCAGCCGTGAAGCTTCAGCGCGCCGTTTTCCAACCGTTCGCGCACCCACGGATAGCCCGAAAGATTCATGATGCTGTTCTGGATCACGGCGAATTCGGACGCGCGCCGCTTTCCATTGTCGTCAAGGGCATCAAAGTTAGTGGGCAGCAGCGCACGCGCGGGCGCCGCCACCTCGACCCACGCCTTCAGATAGTCGGTCTCAGGCAAGCCTTCGCCGTGATTGACCAGCGCTTTGACGCCGCCGCAATGCGCGTGCCCTTTGACGATGATGTCAGAGATGTTCAGCACCTTGATCGCGTATTCGACGGCCGCGCCGATTGAGCGCGGGCGTCCGTCCGGATTGTGCGGCGGGACGATGTTGGCAATATTGCGCGCGACAAAGATCGCGCCCGGCGGCGTGTTGAACACGACGCTCGGCGACACGCGGCTGTCTGAGCAGGCGATGATCAGTATCTTCGGCTTCTGGCCCTTTTGGGCCAAACGCTCGTACCGGCTGCGCTCGCGGGCGAAAGTGGTGCGGCGAAACTTGCGATAGCCGTCGACAAGTTTGTCGACCGGTTTAGCCTTGCCCCAAAACAGCATTCCAGGCGCCCCTCGCAGTATCGTTCGTGTCGATGGTTCAAAGTCGGAACGAGGGCGATACGAAAGTCGCGCGCGGCGCGCAACACGCCCGCAACGGAACCGCGCGCGTGCGCACGCGCGCGACACCCAATTGCAACAGCCGGGTTGGTCACATTCCCCTGGTCAGCGAAGGGAAAAAACGAAGATGCGCGCCCGGCGCTTTATAACACCTTCGTATTGTGGAATCGGCGACGTACATGCCGTGGACGGACAATCTAGGAGCGTGCGGCGATCAACGCCTTCTGCAGGTTCTTCACGACCGAGACGGTCGGCTTCTTCGCGATGCCCATCGTCTCAAGAACCTTGAGAACGTCCGGTTGCACGTTCGACAAGATAGTCCGTGTACCCCGCCCTGCCGTATCGTCGATGAACTTCTCAAGCGCTGCCGCGCCGGACGCGTCGATCAACGGCACATTGCCCATGCGCAGGATGAAGGCCCTCGGCGGCGCGCGAAGGTGTTCCAGAACCTCGCCGAGACGTGCCGCCGCGCCGAAGAAGAAGGGGCCGTTGATGCGAAACACTTCCACGTCGGCCGGAATGTCGCCGCGGCCCTCGTAGATTTTCCGTTCGCTCGAGAAGTCGTCGACGTCCTCGTCGATCATGCGCGCGGCCGTCGAAATCTCCACGGCGTTCGCCATCCGGTGCATGAAGAACAGCGCCGCCAGCAGAACGCCGATCTCGATGGCCGTCGTCAAATCGGCGATTAACGTGAGAGCGAAGGTGGTCAGCAGCACCGCCCGGTCGCCGGGCGGCGCCTTCATCAGATGCTGGAAGTTCTTGAGCTCGGCCATGTTCCACGCGACGACGATCAGAACCGCGCCCAGACTGGCCAGCGGCACGTAGCTGGCGAGCGGCGCGAGAAACACCATGAACACCAGCAGGAACGCCGCATGCATCATGCCCGCGACCGGCGAATAGGCGCCGGCGCGAATGTTCGTTGCCGTTCGCGCGATGGCGCCCGTCGCCGGAATGCCGCCGAACACGGACGACCCGATGTTCGCCACGCCTTGCGCGACGAGTTCGCAATTCGATCGATGCCGCCGTCCCGTCATCCCGTCGGCAACCACCGCCGACAGCAGCGACTCGACACCGGCAAGGAATGCGATCGTAAACGCCGACGGCAACAGTTCGCGCACGCGCGCCAGCGTGATCTCCGGGAGGTGCGGAGCGGGCAGGGTGCTGGGCAAGGCGCCGAAGCGTTCGCCGATGGTCATCACCGGCAAGTCCGACAGCCAGACGAGAGCGGCGCCGGCCACAATGGCGATCAGGAACATCGGCCACTGCGGCCGCCACAGCCGGCACCCGACAATGATGGCCAGCGACGTCATCGCGACGGCGAAAGTGGCGGGCTGAAGCGTGCCGGCGGCCTGCGTGTACGCGATCCACTTCTCGATGAAGCCCGCGGGATTCTCGGCAAGACGCAGTCCAAGCACCTCCGCGACCTGGCTTGAGAAGATGATCAGCGCGATACCGGTGGTGAATCCGGTCACCACCGGGTGCGGCACATATTTGATGAACGTGCCGAGCTTCGCGAACCCGGCCAGGATCAGCATGAGCCCAGCCATCAGCGTCGCGATCACCAAGCCGTCGTAGCCGTGCGTCGCGGTGACGTTGAAGACGACGACGACGAAAGCGCCGGTTGGTCCGCCGATCTGGAACCGGCTCCCGCCGAACGCCGAGATCAAAAAGCCGGCGACGATCGCGGTGTAGAGACCGCGATCCGGCGTGACCCCGCTCGCGATCGCAAGCGCCATGGACAGCGGCAGTGCAACGATCGCGACGGTCAGGCCCGCGGTCGCGTCCGCAAGGAAGCGCTTAAGGTCATACCCCTCCCGCAGCACCGTCACGAGTTTCGGTACGTAAAGTCTCCAATACGGCGGCGCCTGCGAGGGCATGTTCTTGCGCTCAAATTACGATAGCGAATCGTAGTATGGTCCCTCACCCACATGCGAAGCGAGCGAAGCGTTGCCGCAGCGCGTGTTTGCGAAACCTGATTCTCATTCACGCAAGAGTCGCCCGCGCAACAGTCGTGCGTTTGACACCTGACTCCCCTGACAGCGAGGATTCCCGCGCGTCGCGAGTGATTCGCTAGAGGGGAATTTTGCGTATGTTTGAATCGGATCGTTTGGCCGAGATTTTCGGCCGCCTTGGAGAACCCGTCTTCCTGGCCCGCCATGCGGAACAGAATGGGCGTCACGAAATCACGCTGCACACAATGGATCGCAGAAGCGCCGCGCGCCTAGGCGTGCGCGTGCGCGATGCTCTGCGCCGGGAAGGTGCCGAGGCTACGTGCCGCGTCGTGGCTCACAATCCGCGCGCTTTGCGTCGCGTGCGCTCGCTTGAAGCGCTGGCCCGCCGCTTTGGCGATGGCCGCGTGGTCTACGACCCGACCGGTTTTGTCGCGCGCAGTGAAGCTGTCACCGATTGCGCGCGCAAGCTTCGTGCGACGATTGGCGATGCAGTGCAGAGCATTCTCCTCGATACCGCGCGCCGCACCCTCTACGTCATCGTGCCGGAAACCGCCGTCGCCGATCGCGCCGACATTGTTCGCCGCGCCGGTGTCATGATGACCGAATGGCAGCAAAGCGTCGACCCGCGCTTCGCGCTCGCCGTCCGCATCGGCGTTGAGCCGCCGCGCGGATTGCGTTTGGTCAGCGTCGACGCGCACTCCACCGCGCAAACCATTCGCCGCCAGCTCATTGAGCGCAAAGGCTGGGTCCGCGGCGCCATTGCCGTCGGCGCCGCAGCGCTCTTTGGCGCGGCCGTCGTGGTGCCCGCAGCGGCCGATCCGGCCGTTTCGAAGACGAACGGCTCCATCTTCGTGCGCGGTGGCGCTTACGACGAAACGGGCAGCGACAGCAACGGTGAAGGCGAAATCCTTGGCAAGGTGACGTTCCCAATCGGGCAAAGCTTCGGCGCGCAAGCCGAAGCGGCGGTCGGCACCGAAGAATACTACGGCTTCGGCGGCCACCTCTTCTGGCGTGACCCCAGCTGGGCGATGGCCGGCGTGTTTGTCTCGTATGACGACACCAACGGCGTCGAGATGACCCGCTACGGCGGTGAAGTCGACGTCTACCTCGGCCAATTCACGGCCGGTGGCCGCATCGGTCAGCAAGAAGGCGATGTCGGCGAAGGCACCTTCGGCAGCGTCGACGTCAGCTTCTATGCGACCCCGAACCTGGCCCTGCGCGCCGGCGTCGAATTCGAACCCGATGACGGCCGTGACGAAGTCGGCCGCGTCGGCTTCGAGTGGCAACCGGCGCTCGACTCGTCGCCCGGCCTCTCCGTCTTCGCCGACGGCGAATGGGGCGACGATTACGAACACATCCGCGCGGGTCTGAAGATCCACTTCGGCACCGACGGCATGAGCCTGATCGATCGCGAACGCAAAGCCGACCCGACGACCGTGACCGGCAACCGCCGCCACGGCTACGGCGGCTACGGCTACACGCCGCCGTCCTAACATCAACAATGGCAGTGAGGACTCGTGAACCCATCAACGCCTGACCTCACTGCCAAATCGATTCTGTTCGCCTGGGAACTGGGCGCCAACCTCGGACATATCAAACCGATGTCGGCGCTCGCCCGGGCGCTTTCTTTGCGCGGCGCCCGCGCCACCTTCGCGGTGCGCGATCTGACCAACGTCCGTCAGATCGGCAAGCGCGGCGAATTCTCGATCCTTCAAGCCCCGGTCTGGCCCGATCACGAACACAAGGGCCACAATCCCGTCTTCGCAAGTTACGCCGACGTGCTCACCGGCATCGGCTTTGCCGACCCGAACAAGCTCGGCGCCGTCGTCGACGCATGGGAAGCCGTACTCGATCTCGTGAAGCCGGATATCGTCGTCGCTGATCACGCCCCCGCGTTGCAGGTGGCGTTGCTCGGCCGGCCGCAGCCGTTGGTCCTTGTCGGCACGCCGTTCACGATGCCGCCGCTCAACCTCGATCGCCTGCCGCCGATCCGCGCCGATCAAGCGCCGGCGCTCCCCGAGGCGCGCCTGCTGCAATCGGTGAAGTCGGTTCTCGCGTTGCGCGGTCGGCAAAGCCCCGCGCGCCTCGTCGATGTGCTGAAGGCCGACGAACGTCTGACCTTCGGGTTACCCGAACTCGATCCCTACCGCGCGTATCGGCAGGAACCGGTGCTCCTGCCGCCGGAACCGCTGCCCGCCTTCGTCGCACCGCCGCTCAAGCCGCGCCTCTTCGTCTACGCCGGTGCCGAAGTCCCGCACCTCGAAAAGATTATCCAGGTCCTGGTTACGATGGACATCGACGTCGTCGCCTATCTGCGCGGCGATGTCGGGCCGCTGCCGCATTTCTTGAAGCACCGCGGTCACGAAGTTTTCGACACACCGCCGCCGCTCAACGAAATCCTGCCGCGCGTGTCGCATGTTCTGTCGCAAGGCGGTGCATTTACCTGCCAAGCGGCGCTCGCCGCCGGACGTCCGCATCTTATCATGCCGCTGCACAACGAGACGGAACTCAACCTCATGAACTCCGGCGCGCTCGGCGTGGCGCGCCGGATGGATCCGCCGAAAAATGAAAAAGAAGAAAAGGCCATGATCAAGAAGATCGACGCCTTCCTCACCGACGCACAGATGATGCAAAACGCACGGCAATGGGCGATGACGCTGCAGACGCGCCAGCAACCCGATGGGTTGGGTGCGGCGGTCGCCGCCGTGGAACGCTGTTTGACGCGCGATCAGATGCGCAGTTCGCGCCTGCGCTCCGCCGCCGCCGCCGCGCAGCCGTCGTAGAAGGCGGCCATCACCAAACTCGCCGCGCCCGCCGACAGCCACCGCATCGGCGTCCAGCTCGAAAACCCTTTGGACATCTCCAGGTGATCCTTCATCAGGCTCACTGTATGCACCGGCAGCCACCAGCGCCGCGCCGTCATCATGCGCGCGTTATGCAGCGGCGCCGTCGTCACGCGGCACATCCACGCATTCGCATAGCCATAGCGCCAATAACGCCGCATCTGCGTGCGCAGGCCGTCCGACACGTCATGGCGCACATACCAATTGAAGTCGACGACGGTGCGCGAGCCGGCCGAAGCCAACCGGCACGCAAGCTCCGTGTCCTCGCCCGCGCCCGGGAAGTCCGGACCGAACCCAAACCCGCCCAGCTTCTCGAAGAGCGTGCGCCGAATGGCGACATTCGCCGTCACGAACAGCGGCGCGTCGGGCTGCGGCACAGGTTGCGGGATGAGCTCATAATGACCGTTCACGCGCTCGAAGAACCGCGGCCGTTTGGGCATGTTCGGCAACGTCGTCCCAACCACGACGTCGAGTTCCGGATTCGCGTCCAGCCGCGCCTCCAGCCAATCCAGCCAGAACGGCGGCGGCACGCAGTCGTCGTCCGTGTAGACGATGTAGTCGCCGCGCGCACGCGCCGCACACTCATTGCGCGCCCGTGCGATACCCACGTTCTGCGGCAACGGATGGTACGAAACGATGTCCGCGAACCGCGCCACGGCCTCCGCATAACGCGCATCGTGACTGCCGTCGTTGATGGCGACCAGTTCTCGCCCGCGATGACCCTCAATCTGAGGTCGCAAGCTCTCGAGAAGTCGCGCAAGTCCTTGGGGACGGCGAAACGTCGAAACCGCAACCGAAATCCGTGGGGTGTCGGACAAGCGTGATCCTGTCAGAATCGCAAGCAACGCACACAGCATAGGCCCGATCGGAACTTACGGCATGCGTGCCGCGCGGTTCGTCCACGGCTTTTCGCGCGCCAGGTCTTTGCCCGCGGGCGATCAACGCTCCATTCTGAACCGCGATTCGCAAATCCACTCGGACCGGGCAATGCCATACGACAGCGATCACGCCGGAACAGTGATCTCCGCCGATCCGCTCGTCATCTATGCGATGCACGCACCCGGCCGGCCGCTCGGTATCGCGCCGGCACATGCCGCTGCGCTGCGTGGCCGCAAAGCGCTGCTCCTGCTGGCCCTCGACGCGACGATCGAAGTTGAGGGTGCCGCCGGCGAACTCGCGCGCGATCTGAAATCCGCACAAGCCGATCTCCCGGACGTCAACGTTGTCGTCCTGGCCAACACGCCATTCGAAGCCTACCTGCTCGCCGATCTAAGGATCTCCGCGATGCCGGGAAGCAGATCGATCTTCGTCGACGAAAGCGTCTTCAAGCCCTGGGACGGGCCGGCTGAGTTTGATGCCGTCTATAACGCCAGCCTCACGCCCGCGAACCGGCACGAACTCGCGCGCGACGTGACGCGCCTCGCGCTCATCTACGACCGCGACCGCTCGAACGATCCGAACCGGTTGGATGAGTTGAAAGCAAAACTGCCGCGCGCAACCTTCGTCAATCACGCCGAGGGGCAGGGGGCTTACCGCCATCTGTCACCGGAAGAATGCGACCGTCACATCAATCGCGCGCGTGTCGGCCTCTGCCTTTCGCGGACCGGCGCGACGGTCGCCGCCATGGAGTACATGCTCGCGGGCCTACCGATCGTCTCGACGCCCAGCCGCGGCGGACGCGAACGCTATTTGCTGCCGCCCTTCTGCCGCCTCGTCGACGACAATCCCCCCGCCGTCGCGGACGCCGTCGACGTCTTCGTGCGCAAGCCTGTCCCTAAAGCTGTGATCCGCAATCACGCGCTGCATATGCTGCAGTTCGAGCGCACCAATTTTCTGATCGCGATCAACAATCTCGCGAAAGAGTTTTTCGGCGTCGAGACGCTGTTCGCCTCGTTCGCGCCGTTTCAAATAGGACTGATCAGTCCGCGCGACCCCCTTCCAATGCAGGCACCGGAGAAGGCCGCGTCATGAGGCTCGACGTCCCGTTGGCCAAACGGCGCGCTGCAGGCGCAATCGTCAGCACCGACCCGTTGATCACCATCGGCAAGCACGAGGACGGTCTGCCGATGGGCCTCGCGTCGCTTTTCCCCGAACGTTTCGAGAGCAAGCCGTCGCTTCATTTCATGGGCCTCGACTGGACCGCGGAACCGCCCGACGAGGTCGCGTTGATCGCCGAAGAACTCGCAGACGCGCGCCGCCGTCTCCCCCTGGCCCGCTTCGTCTTCAACGTCAACACGCACTACGAGGCGGCATTGTTTTCGCGCGCCGGAATACCGAACATTGTCGCGAATGGAATGTCGTTCGTCGACGAGCGGACGTTCGTGCCGCCGCCCGCACCGTTCGCAGAGCGCCGCTACGACGCCGTCTACACGGCCCGCCTCGATCCCTTCAAACGCCACGAACTCGCCGCAAAAATTCCGACCCTGATGCTCGTCTACGGCACGCCCGAGGAAGGCGAGTTGGAGCACGTGAAGAGCATCCTCCCGCATGCGTACTACGCCAACCACGATGTAGAACCCGGCCGCTATCAGCACATCCATCACAGCAAGATGAGCGCATTGCTCAATCAGTGCAGCGTAGGGCTTTGCCTCTCGGCCGAAGAGGGCGCGATGCGCAGCGCGATGGAATACCTGCTGTGCGGTCTGCCCGTCGTATCGACGGAAAGCGTCGGCGGCCGGGACCGCTATTTCATCGGCCCGCACACGCGCGTCGTCCCGCCCGACCCCGACGCCGTCGCGAGCGCCGTGGCGGACCTCAAGGCGCGCGCCTTCCACCCTATCGCGGTACGCGAATACGTCAGCCGCCTGGTCGCGTTTGACCGCCACAACTTTCTCACCAGCGCCAACAAGATCATCGAGCGCGAACTGGGCGTGCGCGATCGCTTCCGGTCGTTCGCGCCCTTCGCAGGCGCCGCGGTGCGCTGGCGCCTCGTTTCCGAAATCGAAGAGGAGTTCGACCGCCGTTGAGCGAGGCGCTGAACACGGACCCCTATGTCGGCGGACTGGTCGTCTCGGCCGACCCGGTCATAACCTATTCGAAGCGCAGCACCGATGCGCCCCTGGGTCTCGCAAGCGCGTGCCCCGAAGCTTTCCGCGGACGAAAGGCGCTGCATCTCATCGGCCTTTCCTACACGATTGAGCCGCGCCGACTCTTTGCCGAGCTCGCCGCGCACCTCAAGGCTCTCGCGCCCGAACTGCCCGACAGCCGCTTCGCCGTCTTGGCCAACAGCGAGTTCGAAGCCTATCTGCTGTCGACGATGGGCGTCCCCTCGATGCTGTCGAGCCAAGCGGTCTTCATCGACGACAACATCTTCCGCCCGCAGGAGGCGGAGCCGCGCTTCGACGCCATGTACAACGCTCGTCTCCTGCCGATGAAACGTCACGAGCTAGCGCGCGACGTGAAGAGCTTGGGCCTTCTCTACGATATCGGTGCGGCGGAAGAGCCGCCGCAATACGACCATGTAAAGGCGCTCTTGCCTCACGCGACCTTCGTCAATCACGAGGTCGGCGGCGGAACGTACCGTCAGCTTAAGGTCGAGGAATGCGCCGCGCAGCTTAACACGGCGCGTGTAGGCCTCTGCTTGTCGGCCGAAGAGGGTCTAATGCAGGCCGCACTCGAATATCTCTTGTGCGGGCTGCCGGTCGTCTCGACGCGCAGCATCGGCGGTCGCGACCGCTACTTCATGCCGCCGTTCTGCCGCGTCGTCCCCGACGATGCGGCAGCGATCGCCGACGCCGTCGCCACGCTGGCCGGCGCGCGTATCCGTAAGGCCGCGGTGCGCGGCTACATCATGCATCTACTCAAGTTCGAGCGGCACAATTTCCTCATCGCCGTGAATCGTCTGGCCAAAGAGACGTTCGGCGTCGACGATCTCTTCACCTCCTTCGCGCCGTTCGAACGCGGCCTCACGCGTTGGCGCAAGCTTGACGATGCCCTCGCGCCGCTGGCGGCCGCATGAGCGCTTTTGCCGGACCCAAGCCCGGCATCGCGGCCGGCTGCGTGGTCAGCGCATCGCCGCTCGTCACCGTCTCGAAGCGTGAAGCGCCGCTCCCGCTGGGGCTCGCTTCACTCGCGCCGGAGCGCTTCGCCGACCAACCGTCGCTGAACTTCATCGGCCTCACGTGGTCCCACGAAACGACAGAACTCGTCGAGAAAGTCGCACGTGACTTTGCCGAAGCTGAGCGGGTGCTGTCCAAGGCGCGCTTCGTGATGCTGGCGAACACGCCGACAGAACAGGTTCAGTTTTCGCGCGCGGGCGTTCCGAACATCCTCGCCAACGAACTCATCTTCGTCGACGAGCGAGCGTTCGTTCCGCCGCCGCCGGGCGCCAAGCGCCGCCGCCGCTTCGACGCGGTTTACACCGCGCGCCTACGAGAACTGAAACGCCACGACCTCGCGAAAGGCGTCGATAATCTGCTGCTCGTCTACGCCGATCCCGAACCCGCCGATTTCGCGCGCGTAAAGTTGGAACTGCCGAATGCGGTCTTTGCCAATCACGACCTCGGACAAGGCGTGTACCGACACATCGACCAGAAAACGCTACGCGACCTGCTCGGCGCATGCGGCGTAGGACTCTGCCTGTCGCCGGTCGAAGGGGCGATGCGCGCATCGATCGAATACAGACTGTGCGGCATGCCGGTCGTGTCCATCCGCAGCGCCGGCGGACGCGATCGCTACTTGCTCGGTCCCCATGTCCGCGTCGTGGACGCCGACCCGGACGCAATCGCAAGCGCGGTGCGAGACCTCAACGCAACCGTCTTCGACCCCCTCGCGGTACGCGAGTTTGCGGGCAGCCTCATCGCGTTCGACCGGCACAACTTCCTCGGCGCCGTGAACAAGTTGGTGGAGCACGTATTCGGCGTCCATCACGCCTTCACGTCCTTCCGCCCCTTCGCTCGTTTCCCGGTGTCATGGCGGCAGCCGGCGGAGATCTTCGCGCCGCTCGACGCGAGGGCCGCATGAGCGCGGGTGCCGACCTTGCTGCCGGCTGCATCGCAAGCCTCGATCCGCTGATCACGATGACAAAGCGCGAGCCGCATTTGCCGATGGGGCTCGCGCCGTCGCGGCCGGACCTCTTTGCCGACAAGCCCGGGCTTCACCTCGTCGGTCTCACCTGGACGTGCGAATCAGATTGGCTGACGCGCGAGATCGCGGCCGACTTCGCGCGCGCGGCGGCGACCCTCCCGCGCGCCACGATCGTCGTCGTTGCCAACACGCAGATGGAGTCGTTCTATCTCTCGCGCGCCGGCATCCCGAACCTGTTCGCGAACGAGCTCATTTTCACCGACGAACGCCTGTTCACAGTCGTGCCGCGACAGCCGCAGGATCTCGCGCGCTTCGACGCCATTTACGTCGCCCGCCTCGAACCTGAAAAGCGCCACGAACTCGCGGCCGCGATTCCAAGCCTCGTGCTGACCCACGGGCGACCGCCGCCAGGCGGCGAAGCGCGCGTGCGCCGCACGCTGCCTAAGGCCCGCTTCGCGAACTTCGAGGGCACGGGCGGAACTTACCGCTACCTCGAAGACGCCGAACTCGTGAGCCTGATGAACCGATCCGCCGTCGGCCTCTGCCTCTCGGCGATCGAAGGATCGATGCGGGTGTCGATGGAGTACCGCCTCGCCGGCACGCCGGTCGTCTCGACGCGCAGCGTCGGCGGCCGCGACCGCTACTTCATGGGCCCCCACATCCGCGTCGTCGACGACGACGCGGATGCCGTCGCCGCCGCCGTGCGCGAGCTGAAGGCGCAACGCTTCGACCGGCAGGCGGTACGTGAATACGTCGGCCAGCTCGTCGCCTTCGACCGTCAGAGCTTCCTGCTCAACCTGAACAAGCTGATCGAATGGCACCTCGGCGTCCGCGACCGCTTTCGCACATTCGCGCCGTTTATGTCACATCCGGTGGCCTGGCGCAGCGCCGCGCAAATCCTGGCGCCTCTCGCCGCCGCTTCAGCGGGCTGACAAGTGCTCGTCGGGCGTGGCGAGGTTCATCAAGAACTGCCGCGTGCAGGCTTCCCAGGAAAAGTTCATGGCGAACAAGCGGCACGCTTGTGGACTGAGCCGCTGCGCGCGCAGCGCTGCTTGCTGCAAATCCTCGCTCAGCGCGCCCACGGCCGCATTGTCGCCAATGATGTCGATCGGACCTTGCACCGGGTGCGCGGCAACGGGAAGGCCGCTCGCCAACGCTTCAAGTACGACAAGGCCGAACGTGTCGGTGCGCGAGGGAAACACGAACACGTCGCTCGCGCCGTAGTACCGTGCCAGATCGGCGCCGAACTTCGGTCCTGCGAAATGCACGTGCGGATAGCGTGCGCGCAATTCCCCCAGCTGCGGCCCGTCGCCCACCACCAGCTTCGATCCCGGCAGATCCAGCTTCAAGAATTCCTCGACGCTCTTCTCGATCGCGACGCGCCCCACGTAGAGGAACACCGGCCGCGGTAAATCGAGCCAATCCTTCGCGCCCGGCTTGAACAAATCCGTGTCCACGCCGCGCGACCACAGCCGAAGGTTCTTGAAGCCCCGCGTCGTGAGATCGCGCTCGAGTGTTCGCGTCGCCACCATCACCGCGGTCGCCGGTCCGTGAAACCAGCGCAAGCCCGCGTAAGACCACGCTGTCGGCACACCGAAGCGGGCCTGGATATATTCGGGAAAGCGCGTGTGGAACGACGTTGTGAACGAGATCCCGCGCCGCATGCAGTTGCGCCGTGTCGCCAAACCCAGCGGACCTTCTGTCGCGATGTGAATGGCGTCAGGCTTGAACTGATCGATCACCCGTCCGACCGCACGCCGCGCAAATAACGCAAGCTTGATCTCGGGATAGGTTGGCATCGGCACGGTGCGAAAACCGTCCGGCGTCACGAACTTCACGTCGTGTCCCAGGCGAACGAGTTGCCTACCCAAGGTCTCGAGCGTGCGCACCACGCCGTTGACCTGCGGCGCCCACGCGTCGGTTGCGATTAAGACCCGCATCGGGCGCCGCCAACGCGGGAATGAAAGCGTCTCATCTGCCTCTTGCAGGCGCTCGTCGACGGGACGCGCCGCCGCCCGCGGCATCGTGCGCGGGGCCATCCTACTCGGCCGCCTGCGGCAGCAAGGCCTGCGGCTGGTGCGTGGGAAGTGCTTGAGTCCACGTCACAATTTGCAGCTTTCCAGCAAAGTCTTCAACCAGCGCCGTACAACTCTCGACCCAGTCGCCGTCGTTGCAGTAGAGGATGGAGCCGATCTGCCGCATCTCGGCCTTGTGGATATGGCCGCAAACGACGCCATGCACCTGGCGCCGCTCCGCTTCAAGCGCCACCGCCTGCTCAAAGCGCCCGATATACTCGACCGCGTTCTTGACGTGATCTTTGAGCCAGCGCGATAGCGACCAATACGGCATTCCAAGACGCCGTCGCGTCGCCGCCACGACATCGTTGAGCCGGAGCGCCAGCGCATAGGCCCAATCGCCGGCCAGCGCCAGCCAGCGCGCATATGTCACGATCCCGTCGAAATGGTCGCCATGCAGCACCAAGAGCCGGCGCCCGTCAGCCGTCTGATGAATGGCGTCGCCGGCAAGCTCGATGCCCGCAAAGCAAAGCCCTGCGTAGTCGCGAAACGCCTCATCATGATTGCCGGGAATGTAAATGACGCGCGTGCCCGCTTGCGCTTTGCGCAGGATCTCGTCGATCACCGCGTTGTGGCTCTTGTGCCAAAACCACGATCGGCTGAGGCGCCAGCCGTCGACGATATCGCCGACGAGATAGAGCATGTCGCAGTCGTTATGGAGGAGGAAGTTCAGGAGCAACTCGGCCTTGCACCCGCGCGTGCCCAAATGCGTGTCCGAGATCCAGATTGTACGATGCCGCCGAGGCGGTTGTGCCCACGGCCGCGGTGACGGCGTTCCGCCGGTTTGCTTCCACCGCTCGAAGAATGCGCCCGCATCAGCGATGCGGCCTAATGCGCCCACGCCCGACATTTTGGACCCCCGAAACACGTCACGGCGCCGCGCCGCGAATCTGCCGTTTTCCACAGCCACCGGGGTGCCAACAGGCAATGAAACTTTGATGTCGAGGCGATGATTTATTTATGGAAGCCGCCAACCGTCAAAGCATCGGCAAGTAATTTACCAAGTAAAGCCGAGCACCTGCGGAAACCTCACGCAGGGATTCCATCGAGTTCTGCCCCGCCCGCCGCAGCGAGGGTGCGACCTTCCGCGAACGTAACTTCGGCAGTGCAACAAAACGTGAGAGCAACACTTTCAGGCCATTTAGCCCAGCGCAGCCAAGCGCCGCCCGAATCGAAACGCTAGGGAAATCAACAAGATGCGTGCGGGCTGCTGTCCAGGCGCTGAACGTTTAACACTTGATTTATTCCCGCAGCCCGGGCATATTTGTGCAGCGCAGTAAGGCTTTTGGCTTTGCTCCGCAGCCCTTCCTGGGCGTTTCCTCCCTTAACTTGGGCCGCTTGGCACCCGCCTCGCGGTCCTTTTTTTATCTGCAGGTCAAAGCGAACGCCACGCGCCCAACGTCGGTGGCGGCGATCCGTCGCCTCCGTTCAGCGCCCGCTGCATGAAAACGATATCGACCCAACGGCCAAGCTTGAAGCCGACGGCCTTCACAGTGCCTGCGTGCGCGTAGCCCGCCTTCGCGTGCAAGCCGATTGATCCCGCATTCTGCGAGTCTCCGATCACGGCAACGACCTGCCGGGCGCCCACCGCCGCGCACCGTTCGACCAAGGGTGCAAGCAACGCCGATCCGACGCCGCAGCCGCGCCGGTCGTCGCGAACATAGACGGAGTCTTCCAGCGTATAACGATATCCGCTGCGCGGCCTGAACGCCGAGGCATAGGCAAATCCGACAACCGCTTCGCCTTCGACCGCCACAAGCCACGGCAATCCCATTCCAACGACCTCGCGCCACTTCGCGCTGTAGTCGCCAAGCGAAGGCGGCACCTCGTCGAAGGTGCCGAAACCGTGCAGCACGTGATGGGAATAGATCGCGTGAACAGCCGCCAAATCGTTGCCGTTCGCGACGCGAACGGCCGGCGTCATTGCGCCGCTTGGCTGGACGACAACGCCGAACGCAGGAAACGCCAATCGACTTCGCCCAGCGCCCTGGTCAACGTCGTCATCGCGTGCGTCACGCGCTTGATGCCGGCCGACCGCTCAATGCGCTCTTCGTCCATATAAAGCGCGCGATTGATCTCGATTTGCAGGGCGTGAAGGCCAAGCGCCGGACGTCCGTAGTGTTCCGTCGAGAACCCGCCGGCGTACGGATTGTTGCGCACCACCGCGAAGCCTTGCATCGCCAGCGCACGTTCCATCATGTCGGTCAGCCTGCGCGCGCAGGACGTACCAAACCGATCGCCCAGCACGATATCGGGACGCGTCGCGCCGATATCTTGATCCAACGGGCCGCCGACGGAGGGCATCGAATGGCAATCCACTAGCACCGAACATCCGAACCGCTTGTGCGTCGACTCCATCAGTCCGCGCAGCGTCGCATGATAGGGTTTGTAATAGGCGTCGATGCGCGCCTGCACTTCGCTGAAACTGATCTTGCGCGGATAGATCTCGGCGCCGTCGCGCACCACCCGCGCGATCGTGCCCAGGCCCGCCATCACCCGTGGGCTGCGGCTGTTCACGAACTGCGGCAGCGGCCCGTCGAACATCGCCGGATCCAGTTCGTAAGCTTCACGATTAGGGTCAACGAAGGCGCGCGGGAAATGAGCTTTCAGAAGCGGCGCGCCTAGGGCCGGGGCCGCCCCGAAAATCTCGTCGACGAAACTGTCTTCCGACCGCCGGATAACCGTACCGTCCAGGCGCGTCGCCTGCAGGAAGGACTTGGGGTAAACGCGGCCGGAATGCGGGGAAGCGAACACAAACGGCAGAGTTTGCTCACTCGGCGCCACAACCTCAAAAGGGGGATCGATCGCCAATCCCCGCTTTTCACCGCCCGTCAGCCGCACGATTTAACCTTTGTTTGACACCAAGAGTGGAGCATCGAAGCCGGACGCGATCAAGACCGCCGTCGCTTGCCGCAGGTTGCAAAAATAACCGAACAACGGCAAAGCCTTGGCTGTTGCAGGGATTCCGCCGTAAATTCATTCGTACGCGTTGACAGCTGGATTGCGGGCTGTTGCCGTCGAAACCGGGGGCTAAAGGAACCATGGCGAAAATTCTTCTCGCCGAAGACGACGAATCAATGCGCCGTTTCCTGGCAAGCGCCCTGGAGAAGGCCGGTCACGAAGTCGCATCCTTTTCACAAGGCGATGAGGCGTTTGACTGTCTCCAAGGCAGCGACGGCTTCGACCTTCTGCTCACCGACATCGTCATGCCGGTGATGGACGGCATCGAGCTCGCGCGCAAGGCGGCCGATGTCGCCCCCAAAATGAAGATCATGTTCATCACGGGCTTTGCCGCCGTTGCGCTCAATCCGAAAAGCAACGCGCCGAAAGACGCCAAGGTTCTCTCGAAGCCCTTCCACCTGCGCGACCTCGTCAACGAGGTCGAACGCTTCATGGCAGCCGCCTGAACGGCACGCATTCGCCCAGGTTTCCGCCCCTTGTCTTGGGCAAGTCCCACCGCTATAGGGTTGCCCCCGGCGCGGGTGGGCCTCGGCTCGCCTCGCGCGCGACAAGAAGTGGGCGTGTAGCTCAGCGGGAGAGCACTACGTTGACATCGTAGGGGTCACAAGTTCGATCCTTGTCACGCCCACCATTTCCTTCAATGACTTAGCCCGCCGCCATTAACGTCATCGTCGTACGTGACGATGTGCGGAGCTATTTGCCCACTAGCCATAAGCGGCAAGTCGTGCATTTTGTCACATCTAGTCTGGCCGCCGGAGCGCAGGTGGACGGCATGGTTGTGGACTTGATTGACCGGCAGCGAAGCGGCGGCGACGGCACGCCCGCAATGGCGACGGTCGTCTTCTTCGACGTCGTCGGATCGACCGAGGCTCTGGCGCGCCTCGAAGACGAGGATTGGCGAGATGCGTTGGAAGACGCGCGCGATCTGCTCGATCCGCAAATCGACTTCATCATCGATACGGTGCGCGATCTCGGCGGCACCATCGCGCGCGTGCAAGGCGACGGCGTGATGGCGGTATTCGGCGCGCCCAAGCCGCTGGAAAGACACGCGGTCAACGCTTGCCTGGCCGCGCTCAAGGTTCGCGATCACTTTCGAGACCGCATGCTTATGCTGGGTCCGGGGATGTTCGCGGCCATTCGCATCGGCATGCACTTCGGCCGCATCCTGATCCGCAATCGCAAGAATGACATCGGCGGCGTCCTCGACATCGTCGGTCACGCCGTCCATCGCGCCAAAAAAGTCGAAGCGCTGTGTCCGCCGAATGCGGTTTTGGTCACACGCGAGACGTTGCAGCTGGCCGGCGCCGCGGTCGACGCCAGACACTGGGAGGCGGGCCTCTTCGAACTCGTCGCCGTGGCGCCGCATCATGATCTGGAACGTCAGTTCCCGGGTGATTTGCTTGAGCCGTTCGTAGGTCGCGCCGAGATCCTGTCGCGCCTGGTCGCCAACATGGGCGAGGCCTACGCTCACAAAGCCAAGGCGCTCGCATTGGTGGGCGCCGCGGGCCTCGGCAAAAGCCGCATCCTGTTTGAACTGTCGCGCAAGCTGGAATCGCAAGGCGTGCGCGTCATCGAAATGCGCGGACACGCGGTGCACAGCTTGACGCCGTTCGCGCCCGTGAAGTCGCTTGTCGCGACGCTCTTGCAGCGCGATGCCGACGATCTGGCCGAGCGTCCGCTGCCGCCCTCGCTGACACAGGGCATCCAAGAACTCATGGGTGCGCCGACGGACGATGAGTGGAACAAGCTCGACGCACCCTCGCGCCGCCGCGTTATGATCGAAGCCGCTTGCATGCTGATTGCGCGCGCCGCGACCAAAGACCCGCTGCTGATCGTCGCCGACGACACTCAGGATTTCGACGCGGAAACGCACGACTTTATTTCGCGCCTAAAGACGTTGGCCGCCGACACCCAAATCGCCATCGTCGCAACCGCCCGCACCGCGGCAGCGCTCCCTCCGGCCGTCGACGATATCATCCGCCTCGATCTCTTGAACGAACAGCAGTCCTGGCAATTCGCGCGCTCGACCGCGGCCGGCGCGCCCATCGAAGAAGCCGATATGGCGCAGGCGATTCGCAATGCGGCGGGCAATCCGCTGTTCCTGCAGTCGCTGATCCGTCACCTGCGCAGCGGCAAGAAGGGCGGAGCGACGCCGGCCGAATTGGCAAGCCTCGTCCAGTCGCGAATGGATGAACTCAGCGGTCTTTCGAAGACGGTCTTGTGGGCCGTTGCCGTCCTGCGCGCCAACGTCGCCAAAACCACCCTGGCCGCGACTGTCGATGTCGACGAAGCGGCGCTTGAACCGTTGCTGGTCGAACTTGAACGCCACGACCTCGTGGCGATCGATGCCGGCGGCGTACGCTTCCGGCATGATCTGTTCCGCGGCGCTGTCGATGCGCTGCTCGTGCGCTGGCAGCGCAACGAACTGCATCGCCGCGCGCGGCGAGCGCTTGAATCGCAGCCGCAGACGGCCGAGCTGCTCGATCAGTTGACGTACCACGCCGATGAGGCGGCCGATTTCACCGGCGCGCTTGGATATGTGCTGAAGGCGGTCCAGCTCGCCAAACGCACATCCTCGCTCAAAACGATCCGTGCGCTTTATGACCGCGCGCAGATGCTCCGGGAGAAGGCGGGCGCCGATGCTGTGCCGGCCTTGTCCGGCGTCACCATCGAAAGCCTCGACGCGCTGCAACAATCGGGCGATCGCGAGGAATATCGCAAGGCGCTGGAATTCGTCGCCGCATATGCGGCCCGTACCGGCGACCTCCCCAACGAGGGTCTGGCGCGCGCACACTTGGCGCTGCAATGCTGGATGAACGCTGAGCACGAAGTCGGCCTCGAACACGCCCGCGCGGCGCTTGCGATCGCCGATAAGTTAAACGCTACCGCCGGCCTGGCCCTGCGTGCTCTGGCCCAACCTCATCTCGCCAACATCGAACATGCGCGGGGCAATCTCGACCGCGCGATCGCGCTGCACCAAGAAATCGTGGCGGCGCTCGAAGGTGAGTATGAGAAGACGACCCTCGGCCGCATGATCGTCCCCAGCGTGCGTTCCCGCGCCTTCTTGGCTTGGTTCATGATCGACCGCGGCCGTTTCGATGACGCGCAGGCGCAGATCGCACGCGGCGAGGAAGTGCTGCGCGCGATCGAGCAGCCCTATTCGCGCGTACTGCTCAATGCCGCACGCGGCTATCTGGCTCTGCGCACGGGTCGCCCGCAAGACGCGATCGCACCGCTGGAACAAGCGCGGACCTTCTGTTTGCAGCAGTTTCTGGTGATGGAGCCGTGCGTTACCGGTTGGCTCGCGAACGCGTTGGTCGAACGCGGCGACTATCAGCGAGCCGCCGAGGTGGCGACTCATTCGATAAAGTCAAAGCTCTATACCCACGGCGGGCGGTACACCTGGGTGTTCGTTCACAACGCTCTCGCCGACGCCCTGTTCTTCTGCGGCGACACGCCGAAGAGCATTGAGATGGCCGAAACCGCGCTCTCGATCGCGCGAGAGAGCAACGAGCCCATTCAGATCGCCCAAGCCCTGTTCGTTCGTGGTCGCCTCTTCGCCAGGGCTGGCGACCCCGACCGCGGGCTCCCCGATATTCACGCGGCCCAAGCGCTCGCCGAGCGCCACGGCCTTGATCCGCTTGCGCGTGACTGCCGCGGCGCTCTACGCGAGTTCGCTGTGGCCTAGCCGGACAACTGCGTCGGCGAAAACCGCACATGCAGACTATTGGGCAGTCCCAGCAACGGCGTTGTGTCGCCCTTCGGTCCCGCGGCGCGTCGCATGAGTTTCAGCTGCGCGCATGCCTTCAGCATCTCACGCACGAGCAGCAGCCCGATCCGTTCACCCCAGCAATGATGCAAAGCCATGCGCTCTGCGGAAGCGTCCTTGTCCCCGCCGGGATGCGGCGCGTCCGCATTCTTCGGTCCGCCGAACGTGAGATAGGCGTTCGCATCGCGCGAAAGCGAAAACTCGTCGGGCGGCGGATTGCCGAACACACGCCAATCGCGGTTCGCCGCCATCACCATCAGCACCACAAGATCGCCGTCTTCGACGGAGGCGCCCGAAGGCAGCTTGTTCCAGTTGGGATCGTCCGGGTTGGCTTTCACAGTCCGGAATTGAATCGCGCCGGCCGGATTGAGCCGAAGCGCCTCCTCGATGAACCGCGAGAGCAGCCGATCGTCGGTGGCGCCCTGCGCCGCGATGAGCTCGCTCGTGTCCATACTGTGATCGATGACAAGCTCCATCACGCGGCAGAACGGCGAACCCACGTTGACCATCAGCGCACCCAGAAGATCCGTGATGATCAGCCGCGTGCGCCGCATCTTGTCGTCCAAATTGCCGGGCGCCGTCGGCCACTGCTCGACAAGCTTGGCCAGCAGATTGCACGCGCCCGACGGTGAGGCGGCTTCCTTGGCGATCAGTTGGTCGATGTACAGCTGCATTTCGACCGCCGCTTGCCGAGCCATACCGGCAAGGTCGCCGCGCCGGTTGATGTTCGTGAAAACCTCCGCGAAGGCAAAGCGCGTCCAAGTTTGCAGCGTAAGATAGGGCCACGAACTCTCCGGAACAGACGGCGCGCGCTGCAGCCATTCGCGCGGCGTTTCGGCGGCGTTCGTGCGTCCGTATTTCGCGGCAATGGCGACGGGCGTCAGCCAGTTAGGCCCCGTCACGCCGAAGAACTGATGCACGAACAAGAACGGCACCAGGAATCCGAACTGCTGCAGCAAGTCCATGCGTCCGGTAGGCCCCACGCGCGCCAGCACCTGACGCGCCGTCTGCGCCGTGAACGCGACCATCTCCTTATGCAGATCGTTCACGCCGGTCGGGCAGATTGCACTGTACGCACGCCACAGCATCTCAGTGCGGATCTTACGGTCGGCATCGCCGTCGGGCAGGCCGATGATCACCGTATCGGCGGTCAGATGCTTGCCGATATCGAGATAGTGCTTCTCCGTGAACACGGTACTGTTGGTCTGCGCATGCGCAACGTCCGCATGTCGCCCCAAGAACACGACGCCGCGCTCCTGCCCCGTGCTCGACGGCGACAGCTTCAAGCGCTGCGTTGATGGCAGAGTCGCGCCGGGCTTGGCGATGATGATCTTGGCGTAGTCCTGAAGCCTCTCCTTCGAGATGAGCTCAAAACCCGGCCGTATAGATCCTTCACCCGGTCGGTAGGCTGCGTTCGTCTCCGGCGGCAGCCTATCCTTCTCGTCCGCGATCGCCCCCAATTCCTTCAGAGCGCCAAGCGCATCGAGGCTGGGAACGAAGAAGTAGTCGCCGCCGCGCGTCGTTACAAAGCGCGGCAAGTGGGTTTCGGGGGCCGTGCGCCCGCTTTCCTGGAACGCATCTGTATGCCGCTGTTCCGACGCGCCGGTCAGAGGGCACAGTCCGGCGCCGGCCCTGCCGAACACCTCGCCCGTGTTGATCCAGTCGCGCTGAATGAACTCGAACTGCAAATCAATGCGCGCGTTCAGCGCCACAAACAACAGGCCACGCGGCTCGCCGTCGCCGTTCGTCCCCGGCGGCAACAAAGAGCCGCCATAGGAAATGCCGCGTCTCAAGATGCGATGCCGCCGCGCCGCCTCGCCGTCCAGATGGTCGCGCGGATTCGTGCGCCGCACATGCGCGCCGATCGGGCACTTCTGCCCATGCACATCTTCCGCCTCGAAGCGGAAGTCGTTGATGGTATTCGCGTCGTTCTTGGCCGTTGCCGCTTGCGCATCGGGATGGCGCACGATCGGCGTTCCGTTCGGCCAGCGTCCCATCATCTGCGCGCCAAGCCGCGCGCGTTCCTCCGGGTCGCGCCGCCGCTCCTCCAAGAAGGCATGAAAACCCGCGACGTCTTGCTCCAGCTTGCGCCACACAAGATACGTACCGCCGTCGCGCAGTCTCGCGTTTGCGGGCTCGACGGCAACCAGGCGGTCTTCGTCCTTGAAGCCGAGGAACAGTTCGCCCGTCGCCACTGGCGCCCACGTCCCGTCCGGCATCGGACGTCCGCCGCCGGGCGGTGGCGGGGAGGGCAGCGCGCCGCCATGCACGTCGGTCAGCACGAACGGCTGACTGATGCCGTCGCGAAAGCCAAAATGCTCCAAGCGCCACGGATAGTCGTGGATCTGGCCGTCTTGTTCCGTGAACGGATCTTCCCCCATCTCGATGTGGAGGATCTCAGCGCCGATGGCATCGATCGCGATCTCGTTGATTTGCTCGCGAAGACGGCTTGCGGCGCCGTTCGCCGCCATGCCTCGATTGAACTCGCGCACCGCCGCGCGAAGCTTCGTGCGCTCGCGCGCATCCCGCGCAATCAGCTGCGCGCTGGACAGCATCAGCAACGCATGCACGCGCCGGTCGCCAAGCGCCCCGTGCCAATTCTCAGGTGCGGACTCGCCGTTGTCGGCCAAGAGATGCGCGCGCGCCGCCATGCCTTGTTGGAACGCCTCGGGGAACGTCCGCAGCGTGTCGCCGTTGACGCCCAATGTTTTGAGTCCATTGAACGTGAACGACAGCGTCGATCGCCAAACGAGGCCGTCCAGAGCAGGCGCGACATCGGCGAACGACGTGGATTGTCCCTTCGCGATTGCGTCGAGGGTCAGCACAATCCGTCCCGCGCGATCCTCCGCCGCCTTCCTGCTCTCGCGCAACGCTTTGGTGTTGCGCGTCTCGTCCGCCGAGTTGGTTCGCAGCACAAACTCGATCAGATCCTTCGCGTCGCCGGGCCCGTCGTTCGACGAACCGTCCAGGCCCGAGAGGACGAACCGCGCGCGGTTCTTCTTTTCGCTCTTCGACAAGAATCGCAGAAACAGAAACAGCGCCAAGCCGCGGTGCGCCGCAGTCGTCGTGTGCGATTGAAGATGCGAAACATCGACCGCTATGTTTGGCGTCGCCATTTTCTAAGCTCCGAAAATCGGTCAGTCTGTTCGTTGTCGTAAAGTCCCGCCTCGTCCGGAAAGTCCTTGGTGTAGGCCTGCTGTTCGATGACGAATTCGTCGAACAAGGCCGCGATATCCGCGACCGACTTGCCGTCCGGGCCGCGCGTTCGCACGACAAAGGCGTCGAACTGATCTTTGAACACACGCAGTTGCTGCACGCGCGCGACCGAAAGATCCGGATAGGCCGCAAAGAACGCGTTTGTCTCGATCTGATGCGCGCGCACATAGAGCCAAAACCGCTCGAAGTCTCTGGCGCCGGCGCGCGGATAGCCCTCGCAATTGCTCCAGATGCGATCCATCTCGGATGCGATCCGTTCCGAGAACATGCGGATATAGGCCTTAAGATCGCCGTCGTAGTTTGACGTGAACACCAGCCACGACGGCAACACCGGCGCGTCGGGCGGCGGCATCTTGTCGGCCGGGCGATAGTCGGGCGAATAGGGCGCCGGAACATTTGCGGGCAAAGTTGGCGGCGAGGCATGCGGATCTACGCCTGCGGGCGGCGCTGCCTCATACTCGACGCCCTTGACCGCGGAGTACCTCAAATACTGCTCGGGTCGCACGATGAACCAGCGCGCAAAATGGATCGTGGCGATGGCGCTGATCGGCGTTGGGATACCGGCGTTCGCCCGCTCGTTCAGCGACGCCAGCAACGACCTCAGCCGTTCTTCATAGGTGCGGTATTCGCCCGGGATGAAGCCGCGCTTGATCGGCGTCAGCACGGTGACCTCCGTTACCCTGCCGCGGGCGGTCGATGTGGCCCAAGGATGCATGGTGGATCACTCTCTGGTCGCGCAACTACCGGAGTATGTTGCTACCAAATAATGGCGCACTTGTTGAATGTTGTGTTATGTAGAATATTTTCAGAGAAGATTTGACAACGATAAGGATTATTTGGATCAAAGATCAATACAGACGCGAGAGGGTCAGAAGAATAATTGCGTGGATCGATCGCTGGGTGCGCGCCGCAGGCAAATGTCTTGCGCATCGCTGTCGTTTCTTGTGTACGGCGAATTGGGTCAGGCTTGCCAAACGTGGCACGCCTGCCAATAGTCGGCACCAATCCTGTTCTCGTAGCAGTTGCGCACGGATGATCTTACCGGACTTCATATCTCGCCTGACGCCCGACCAGCGGAAGCTATGGGAGACCCCTCCCGTCGCCGTCGTTGAAAAGCAAGTCGTCGTCAGCCCCGACATGCCCAGCACCGACGTGTTTTTCGTTGTGAAGGGCGAGTTCGAAGTATCGACCTACTCGGAACGCGGGAAGATCGTCTTCTACCGTGTGATCGGCCCAGGCGATTTGTTCGGCGAACTCGCGGCAATCGACGGCGGGCTGCGCTCGGCGACCGTCACCTCGCTCGGCGAGGGCCTGTTGATCCGTATCGGGGGCGCCGACTTCAAGAACTTGGTGGAAACGTCCCCCGATGTGGCGATGTGGTTGGTGCGAAGGCACACAGCGCTCATCCGCACCCTGACGGAGCGGCTCTATCAGCAGATCGCCTACGATGTCGCGACGCGAATCTTGGCCGAGTTGATTCGCCTCGCGGAGGTCGCGGGCGTGACCGACAACCGCGCCCACATTTTGCGCTTCCCGCCGCACCATGTTCTGGCGACGCGTCTCGGCACAACGCGCGAGGCCGTGACGCGCGAGCTGAATTACTTAGGCCCAAAGGAACAGGACGCGGCGCCCGGCAACGACGCCGACAACGAGAAGCCCAAGAAGGGCGACAAGAAAGAGAATCTGAATCTCATCGAACAAACGGGGCGAGAATTGATCGTCTACGACTTCGCCGCCCTAAGGCGCCTCTTGAGAGAGCGCACGACGATTCCGTGACACAGCGGCGCTGAATTTGCGCGCAGTGTGCGAAAACACACCAATTACCGTTCGGCTTTGCCCCTAGCCTAGTTTCCAGGCTGAGGAAAGAAGCGCGCGGGCTGCAAGTCACGCGGCTGCAAGGCGCGCTGCGGTTGACGCATGCAAGAAGACAGGGCTGGACTAGAGAGATCGAATGGCTCCTATCCGAGAGCCAGACCAACCGCGCAACGGCTGAAAGCGCGTGTCCGGCGATGTCCCGAAAGACCTGCAGCGCCGCCCCTCGAGCACGCGCTTGCCTTCAAGCGGTACCTCTGCCTCCTCCTTGAGGAGCGGAAGGTCGCGCAGCTTCAAGTGAAGCTGAGACCCGATCTATCCACCGACGCTCGCATCGGCGTCCTGGCTCTTTTTCGCGCGGCCCGTGTCATGGCGTTTGCTGTTGACGACCGCACGTTGCTGGTCGCCGCAGGCCTGCCGATGAGCCGCGCGTTCGCTGCGTTCGCCCGCAGCTACGGCGTTCTCGGCCGAAGGCTTCAAGCGCGCCTGAAAAGAGACTTCGGCCCCGACAGACCGGTGCTTTCAGCGGATGAGCAGCAGCGCTTGATCCTCTTGGAGCGTGCGCTTGCGTCTGTCACGCGCGTTGACTTGCCGCCGCCAAACGCTTTCGCGACCGCGGGCTTCGATCTGGCTACGATTTATAGCAGCCGACAATCCCGGTAAATTTGGACGCCTCGCTGCCGACATCCGCGGCCGTCTGTGGCTGCGTCGTCGCCGCATCCGACCGCGCATAGGTCACGTTGTTCCCGTCCAGGAACGCGCGCAGCACCGATTGCTTCAGGGCGAAGTTCACATTCTGCGAAATGTCGCCCGTCGTCTTCAACTCGCGCGCCGCGTTGAGCTTGTAGGTGACGATGCCGGCCACGCGCCCGCTTTGGTTCAACACAGGCCCGCCGGAATTGCCGAGCTGAATCGGCGCCGACATCTGGAAATAGCGCGCGTCATCCCGCAGACCCGACAGGGCGGTCACCGACCCGCGCGTACGATTCCCGCTGCTGGCCAACTGCCCGAGAAGCGGGTAGCCGAAGACGATGATGTCGTCGCCCGCGCGCAGCTTCTCAGGTTCCTGAAACACGGCAGCCGCCTTCGTTCCGGTCGAAAGTTTGAGCAGCGCAAGGTCGTTGACCGGGTCGCTTGCCACGACCTTCGCGTCGGCCGAGTTGTTGCTGCCCAGCAGGAAAGAAACCGACCCGCACGACTGCACGACATG
>JAEUMM010000056.1 GCA_016792645.1 Alphaproteobacteria bacterium
CAACGCTTTGCGATCGCCGACCGCCGCGATCTTGTCGAACGAAGGTTTCAACGGCGTGACGCCCTTCGCCTCGATCCCCGCCTCATCCATGAATGTCGCGTAGTAGTCGCCGACCTTCTGCGCCTCCGACCCCGGCTTCGCCGACTTCGCCGCCGTCTGAATGAGATCGACTGTCCGCTTGTTCGCTTCCTCAGTCAGGATCGCGCCGTGCCCGTAGGTGCCGCGGTCCGCCGGGATAGGATGCGTTTTCACGAACGTGCCATTGGCATAGCTCCAAAAGTCGGCACCCGGCGCGACCGTCGTATCCATTGCCGACTTGTCGACGCCAGCGGCGTAGGCCGCTGCCAACCCACCGAACACCGTGGCGACGGCCACCATTCGAACCCAATTGATCGTGCGCATGAAAAGGTCAGTCCCTTGATTGATCGCGCCTTCTCGCGCCGGGCGGGCAAGCCTGTCAAAGCACGATTGTGTGCCCAAACGGGCCACCATTGGCCGGGCAGGGGGCTTTCTATATGTTCCCGCTCCCCTTGGAGCCGGATTCATCTATCCGGCGGGGAACGCGAGCGACGCCCATGACCACCCAGAAGCGAGTCCTGATCACCAGCGCCCTGCCGTACATCAACGGCATCAAGCATCTGGGTAACCTGGCAGGCTCCATGTTGCCGGCCGACGTCTACGCGCGTTTTCAGCGCTCGCGCGGCCGCGAGACGCTCTACATCTGCGCCACCGACGAACACGGCACGCCGGCCGAACTCGCCGCGATCGAGGAAAACCTCCCCGTCGCCGAGTACTGCACGAAGTGGTGGGCGATCCAGAAAAAGCTGGGCGAAGGCTTCGGCCTGTCGTTCGACTATTTCGGCCGCTCCTCCAGCATCCAGAATCGTGAACTGACCCAGCATTTCGCCAAGACGCTCTGGGAACGCGGCCACATCGAAGAACGCACGACGCGCCAGGTCTATTCGAAGGCCGACGGCCGCTTCCTCCCCGACCGCTACGTGATCGGCACCTGCCCGCATTGCGGCTACGACCGCGCGCGCGGCGACCAGTGCGAGAACTGCACGCGCGTCCTCGACCCAGCCGACCTCATTCAACCGCGCTCGGCGCTCTCGGGGTCGACCGACATCGAACTGCGCGACAGCAAGCACCTGTTCCTACAGCAGGCGAAATTCTCCGACGAACTCCGCAAATGGATCGGCACGCGGCAGGAGTGGTCGCCGCTGGTCACCTCGATCGCGCTCAAGTGGCTCGACGAAGGCCTGCAGGACCGCGGCATCACGCGCGACCTCGCCTGGGGCGTGCCGGTCAACGCCGAAACCTGGGGCCCGAACCCGGACGGCAAACGTCCTGACGTCGAAGGCCTCAAAGGGAAAGTCTTCTACGTCTGGTTCGACGCGCCGATCGAATATATCGGCTCGACCAAGGAATGGGCCGACAGCGCACCGGCCGGCACCAACTCCCGCGATTGGAAGTCCTGGTGGGTTGGCGACGACGCGCAGAAGAACGTCCGCTACGTCGAGTTCATGGGCAAAGACAACGTACCCTTCCACACGGTGGGCTTCCCGGTGACCATCTTGGGCTCCGGCGAGAAGTGGAAGCTCGTCGACCAAATCAAGGGCTTCAACTGGCTCAACTACTACGGCGGGAAATTCTCGACGAGCCAGAAGCGCGGCATCTTCATGGACGCGGCGCTCGAAATTCTGCCGCCCGACTTCTGGCGGTGGTACCTGACGGCGAACGCGCCGGAAAGCGCCGACTCCTCGTTCACCTGGCAGCATTTCGCCGACACGGTGAACAAAGATCTCGCCGACGTGTTGGGCAACTTCATCAACCGAACGCTGAAATTCACCGAAGGCAAATTCGGCGCGCAGGTGCCCGAAGGCGGCAAGCCCGGCCCGAAGGAGACGAAACTCGCCGACGAACTCGAACGCCGCTTCGGCATCTACACGGTGTTTCTCGAAGAGATTCAGCTGCGCAAAGCCGCGCAAGAACTGCGCGCGATTTGGGTCCTGGGCAACGAGTACCTCGCCGACGCGGCGCCGTGGACGACGATCCGCACCGACAAGGACGCAGCTGCCGTCAGCGTACGCGTCGCGATCAACCTGATCCGCCTGTTCGCGATCTTGTCCGCGCCGGTGATCCCGTTCGCTTCGGAGGCGATGGCGAAAGCGCTGGGCCTCGACATCAAGACGCTGCATTGGCCGAAAGGCAAAATCGCGGACGAGATGGCGGTGCTGAAACCCGGCCACGCCTTCACCATCCCGCCGGTGCTCTTCGCGAAGATCGCGCCGGAGCAGATCGCTGCGTGGGAAGAACGCTTCGGTGGCGCGGGTCCGTGAGCGGAACCACTGTTCGCCTGTTAACGCCGTCCGACGCGATCGAAGTACGCCGATTGCGTCTCGAAGGCTTGCGTCTCGCGCCGCAAGCGTTCGGAAGCGCATGGGAAGAAGAGGCACCGCATCCACTCGCCTGGTGGAAATCGCGCTTGCAGGGTCCGGCGAAATGGTTCGGTGCCGATATCGGCAACGAGTTGGCAGGCCTAACTGTTGTGTCCCTCAATCTCCGGATGAAACACGCGCACTGCGCCGACATCGGCGCCGTCTATGTGGGAGAGAATTTTCGCCGCCGGGGAGTCGCGTTTGCACTCATGCAATCAGCGATGGGGTACCTCGCGACGGAGAATATACGAAACGCAACCCTGACCGTGAGTGCCGACAACACCGCCGCGCAAAAGTTGTATGCGCAGTTCGGCTTCAGCGTGTGCGGACAACTTCAACGAGAGTTAAACGTCAATGGTAGCTTCATCGACGAACTCATTATGCGTGCACAGATTTTTTGATTTTTATCCGTTTGGATGATTGCAACCTGACTCGATTTGTTTCAGGTTTGAAACATGGAAGGGGTCGGGCTGATGGGGATCAGAACCGACGCGGGGAAGCAGTGTTGGGTGCTTCATGCCGCGTTTCAAAGCGCTTTCCGCTTTGGCCCTATTGGGCGTTCTGATCTCCGCTGGGACAGTAGGTAGCCAGGATCCGTTGCGGGCTCGTGCAGAGGCTGAATCTGCAGAGTCCGCGCTTCCGGTCTCCGCGCCCGATCCGTCGGATCCGGCATTCAATCCGTACATGGCAGTTCACGCGCCGCGCTCGATCACGCCGCATCTCGGCGAATCGACACCGCCCGCGCCGGTGACTGAGCCGCCGGTGAACGCACAGAGCGAAACGCCCGCGTCGCAGCCGCAAGCGTCGATACCTCTCGCTGATTCTCACACCGCACAGCTGGCCGCCGAGTCGCTTGCACTCGCGCTGACGACCAACACCGCGCAACCGTCGGACAAAATCGCCGCGCCGACGCCCACGTCCGAGATGGCGATCGCACCCGCCGCGCACGCGGTCAGAACGTTTCTGCCTGAGCATCTCGTCACGTCGGAGCTGACGGCCCCGGTGGAAACGTCGCCGTTTGCGGTGGCGCAGCGCCGCCTGTTCGCGACGGTGCCGGAAGAGATCCAACCGTACTTCGACCTCTTCATGTACGTCAGCAAATCGAACCGCGGCCCGCTGGCACAGCACATGTACGTTTTTCAGCGCGACGCCGACGGCCGGATCATCCCCTACGCCGAGTGGCCGGTATCAACGGGCCGCGAAAAGGTCGAACTGCACAAAGAGCGCAAGATCCGCACCATCACGCCGGAAGGCATCTTCGCGCTGAACCCGAAACGGTTTCACGCCCGCTACTGGTCGACCTCGTGGGACGGCGCGCCGATGCACTACGCCATGTTCTACGACCTGATGAACAACGGCCGGCAGTCGGGCCTCGCCATCCACGCCGCGATCGGCGCCGACAAGGTCCGCAAGCTCGGCCGCCGTGACTCGGCCGGGTGCGTCCGGTTGTCGCCCAAGAACGCCAAAGAGCTCTTCTACAAGGTCCGCAACACCACCCAAGGCCGGGTGCCGGTGCTGGCCCTCAACGACCGCGGTTCGACCGACCGGTGGGGCAGGGTGCAACACGACGAAAACGGCACCATGCTGCTGCAGGATGGTTACCGGGCCCTGGTCTTCGTCGAAAACTATGACGGCCGGGATGAACTGGTCAGCCCCGTCGTCGCCTACACCAACTAGCGAACGTATCGGAGAGTAACGGGGCGTTGCAAAAAGGCTGCAACCAGCGAGGGTTAAGCAGCGTTCTTACCACGCCATATTGAGGATTCCCCCGCTAACACTAAACTGCTGAGCGGGGATTTTGGGGAGCGGCATGGCATCCTGGCTCAAACGCTTGAGCGTTGCCTTTGTTGTGGCTGGTGCGGCGGGCGCTTCGTTCGCGGCCTTGCACGGCAAAGAGGCCACGCGTCTGACCACGGACGCGGCCAAGATCCAACCAGCGTTCAAAGAACTCGTGGACCAGGGCAAACTTGCCCTGCGCGCGTTCGTGGAATCACCGGAAAACCAACAGGCCGCCGTCCAAACCGCCGCGCCGCGCCAGCGGTTGCCGCTTATTGTCATTGAACCGCGCGACTTCGCGGCGCCCACGATCCGTCTGCCGTCCGTGCAGGGCCCGACCGCGCAACTCGCCCAGGCGACGCCGCCGCCGCGTCAACCGGCGCCAGTCACGCTCAGCGCCGGCAGAAGCCAACTTGATCTGAACCCGGTCGAAGCGCGGATCCGCGCCCGCGTACCGGCGGAGGTCGCTCAGTACTTTGATCTGTTCCTCTACGTCAGCAAGGCGACGCCTGATCGTGGCGAGTGGGCGCAGCGCATGTTCGTCCTGGCCAAACAGCCGAACGAGACCTACGAGCTGATCCACCATTGGAAAGTCTCGACGGGCCGCGAAGAGCCGATGCCCTCGCCTTCGGGCAAGATGCTCGGCACGGAAACGCCGCCCGGCATGTTCAAGCTCGATCGCGGCCGCTCGTACGCCGACTACACATCGCGCCAGTGGCAGTCGCCGATGCCCTTCGTGATGTTCTTCGATTGGCGCATCGACGGGCGCCCGTCAGGACTCGCGATCCACGGCACCGACGCCGAAGGCGAAAAGGAATTGGGCACCCGCGCGTCGCATGGCTGCATCCGCCTCGCGACGGACAACGCGCGCACGCTGTTTTACATGGTCCGCGACAACTATCGCGGCAAAGTCCCCGTTTTCCAGATCAACCAGGAAACAGGGACGATGAGCACGACCGGAGCGCTGGTCCGCGACGAAAACGGCCGCGTGAAGATGACCAACGGTTACAAGGCCCTGGTGTTCATCGAAGACTACGCCGGGCCGTCCGCCGACACGGTCGCCGCGCTTTACTGACGCAGCGCCACGGCGCAAGCGTAGAGCCCGATCGCCGCCGCGTTTGAGACGTTAAGGCTGCCCAGCTTCGGCCCCGTCGGCAGCCGAACCTGGACGTCGCATTTCTCGCGCGTCAGCCGCCGCAACCCCTCGCCCTCGGCCCCGAGAACGAGAACGACATCCCGCCCAAGATCCATGGTCTCCAGCGACTGCGTGGCCTCCTCGGCAAACGCCAGCCGCAGGAACCCAAGCTCGCCCAACTCGTCCAACGTTCGCGCGATATTCACCACCCGCACGATGGGCACGACCTCAAGCGCGCCGCTCGCCGCCTTCGCCAGCACGCCGCCGGCCGCCGGTGTGCCGCGCTCGTGAACGATCACGCCGCAGGCGCCGAACGCAGCTGCGGAGCGCAGAATTGCGCCAAGATTGTGCGGATCGGTCACCTGATCGAGCAGCACCATCCGCCGCGGTTCGGCGGCGCCGTCCAGAGCGTCGTGGATGTCGAGTTCCTCAAGGGCATCCGTCATCAACGCGACACCTTGATGAACGGCTTCGCGGGGTAGGGCGCGAGCGATCCCGTCGGCATCGACAGTTTCGACCGGAATCTTGGCTTTGGCCGCCAACGCCTGAAACACCGGGTCGCTACCCGTCGCAACAAGCAACTTCCGGCTCCGCCGGCCCGGGTTGGCCAGGGCGGCTTTGACCGCATGAATTCCCCACAGCCAGAGCGAGTCCGTGCCCCGTTTGTGGTCTTGGGGACCGTGCCCCCGATGCCGCCCGCGCCTCATGCCGCAATCCGCGTTTTTCTCAGGGGACGACCTAGCCTAAGCTGTTGACAAATCCCATTTGTTTTAGCCATAAGCCCCGTTCCCGTGCTCTGTCGGTTGTGGGCACACGCAGACCCGATCCCAAAAGATAGGACAAAATTCACAAACCGGCTGGAGCGAGCGAGCCGACGCATGCCCATTTTGGGGGAGTGTCCCGAGTGGCAAAGGGGGCGGATTGTAAATCCGCTGGCTTACGCCTTCGTAGGTTCGAGTCCTACCTCCCCCACCATCCTTTGCCCGCTGTTTCAGCGGCTGGGACGGAGGGCAAGAGCGGTCGCTCGGCAAGCCGAAGCACGGTGCAGACAACGGAATTGAAGCCCGAGAGGGCGAAGGAGATAGGCGGGTGTAGCTCAATGGTAGAGCAGAAGCCTTCCAAGCTTACGACGAGGGTTCGATTCCCTTCACCCGCTCCAATGACCGAATCGACTGAAACAGGCAAGGACAAGAATTCAAGGAACTGACTATGGGCAAAGCAAAGTTTGAGCGGAACAAGCCGCACTGCAACATCGGAACGATCGGGCACGTCGACCACGGGAAGACGTCGCTGACGGCTGCGATCACGAAGATTCTGGCGAAGACCGGTGGTGCGAACTACACGGCTTATGACCAGATCGACAAGGCGCCGGAAGAGAAGGCGCGCGGCATCACGATCTCGACGGCCCACGTCGAATACGAAACCGCGAACCGCCACTACGCCCACGTCGATTGCCCCGGCCACGCCGACTACGTGAAGAACATGATCACGGGCGCAGCCCAGATGGACGGCGCGATCCTGGTCGTGTCCGCGGCCGACGGCCCGATGCCGCAGACGCGCGAACACATCCTGCTCGCCCGCCAGGTCGGCGTGCCGGCGCTGGTCGTGTTCATGAACAAGGTCGACATGGTCGACGATCCGGAATTGCTGGACCTCGTCGAACTCGAAGTTCGCGAGCTTCTGTCGAAGTACGAATTCCCCGGCGACACGATCCCGATCATCAGGGGTTCGGC
>JAEUMM010000074.1 GCA_016792645.1 Alphaproteobacteria bacterium
GAACCCCTTAGAACATCTGCGTCCCGCCATCGTCATGATCGTCTTGTTCACGATCCTTACGGGACTCGCCTATCCTCTGGCCATCACCGGCATTGCGCAGGTCATCGCGCCGGGTACGGCGAACGGCAGCATCATCATGAAAGACGGCAAGGCGATCGGCTCCGCGTTGATCGGCCAGGGGTTCGCGGGCGACAAATATTTTTGGCCGCGGCCCTCGGCAGCCGGCGCCAACGGATACGACGGCGCTTCGTCCAGCGGTTCGAACCTGGGCCCGACCTCGCCCAAACTCATCGAGCGCATCAAGACAGAAGCCGCCCGCTATCCGGGCGACAGCCCCGTGCCGGCCGATGCGGTAACGGCCTCGGGCTCCGGCCTCGACCCGCATATCAGCCCCGAGAATGCGCGACGCCAGGCTGAACGCGTCGCCAAGGCCCGCAGCCTGCCGGTCGAACAGGTCAACGCCCTTGTCGACAAGAACACCGAAGGCCGCGTCCTGGGCTTTATCGGCGAGCCGCGCGTGAATGTGTTGAACCTTAACCTTGCTCTCGACGCCGAAAGCGCAGCTTCCGAAGCTGCTGCGCCTCCTGCGCCGTAGCACTATCATGGGTGCGCATGACCGAACCGCGCGAGCCGCTGCGACCCGAACCTGAAGCCCTTCTCGCGGAAGCCGCGCGCGAAGGGCGCGGGCGCCTGAAGATCTATCTCGGCATGGCGCCCGGCGTCGGCAAGACGTTCGCCATGCTGGAAGGCGCGCGCCGCCTGAAGGCGCAAGGTATCGACGTGGTCGTCGGCCTTGTGGAAACGCACGGCCGCAAGGACACCGCCACGCTTCTTGAGGGTTTCGAGATTCTGCCCCGCCGGCCGCACGCCTACCGCGGGCAGACGCTTCATGAATTCGACCTCGATGCCGCGTTGGCGCGCCGCCCCAAGGTCCTGATCGTCGACGAGTATGCGCACACCAACGTGCCGGATAGCCGCCATCCAAAGCGCTGGCAGGACATCGAGGAGCTGCTGCGCGCCGGCATCGACGTCCATACGGCGCTCAACATTCAGCACCTTGAAGGCTTGAACGACGTGATCGCGCGCATCACGGGCGTGCGCGTGCGGGAAACCTTGCCGGACTTGGTCGTCGAGAAAGCCGATGAAGTCGAACTCATCGACTTGACGCCGGAGGAACTGACGGCGCGGTTGCACGAAGGAAAGGTCTACACCGGCGAACTCGCCGGCCGAGCTCTCGAAAACTACTTCAAACCCGGCAACCTCAGCGCCTTGCGCGAACTGGCGCTGCGGCGCACGGCGGACCGGGTCGACCAGCAACTCGTGGGCTATATGCGCGCCCATGCCATCGAAGGCCCGTGGCCCGCGGGCGAGCGCATCATGGTCTGCGTCGGTCGCGACGCGACGGCGAGAGCGGTCCTGCGCGCTGGCGCCAGGCTTGCCGACCAAATCGGCGCGCCGTGGATCGCCGTTCACATCGAGCGTTCCGACGCGCCGCCGCTGGCGCCGGAAGATCGCGATCTGGTCGACGACGTGCTCAAGCTCGCCGAACAGATGCAGGCGCGCGTCGAGCGCATGGTCGGCGAGGATTTGCCGGACGAGTTGTTGGCCTATGCCCGCCGCAACAACGTGACCCAGATCGTGGTCGGCCGTTCGCGCGAGAGCTGGTTGCGCCAGGTGTTCCGCCGCTCGCTTGCCAACGAATTGATCCGCCGTTCGGAAGGCATTCCGGTTCACGTGGTCGTGCCTGACGCCACGCCGTTGTCACGCCCCTTCCGGCTGCCGGGCGTGCCGCTCGATTGGCGCGGGTGGCTTTACCCGCCGCTCAGCGTCGCGGTCGTCGTGGGGCTTGGCCTTGCGATATCTTCGATCTCGACCTTGCCCAACATGGCGATGATGTTCTTGACCGCCGTGTTCCTCGGCGCCGTGCGGTTCGGGCTTCGGGCGGCAGTCGCCACGGCGCTGCTTGCGTTTCCATCGTGGAACTTCTTCTTCACAGAGCCCTACTACACGTTCGAGATATCGTCTTGGGACGATGTGCTGACGCTCAGCGTGTTCTTGATCGTCGGGATCGTCACCGGCTTACTCGCGGGCCGCGTCCGCGATCAGGCGAATGCCGCGCAGGCGCGGGCGAACGCCATACAGGTGTTGTTCGATTTCTCGCGGCGGCTGAGCGCGTCGGCGACGCCCGATGCACTGTTGCACGCGATTGTCCTGCAGGCACATCGGTTGTCGAAATTGCCGGCGCTGGCGTTGCTGCCGAGCGAAGGCGATCTTGAGATACGCTATTCCTGGCCGCCGGAAGACACGCTCGACGCCGCGGCGATGGCGGCCGCGCGGTGGGCGATGCAGCACGGCGAGCCTGCGGGCCGCGGCACCTCGACGCTGCCGTCGGCGACGTGGCACTTCCGGCCGGTGCGTACGGCGAAGAAGATCGTGGGCGTGTTGGGCCTGCGCCAGGGCGACGGCGATCCGCCGCTTCGTCAG
>JAEUMM010000087.1 GCA_016792645.1 Alphaproteobacteria bacterium
CGCGTGGCCGAAGAAGTCGCCGCAAAATTCCCGAACGCCCGCACCAACATCGCCACCAGCGACACCATGGGCGGCCCGCGCCAAATCCAACTCGCGATCGAAGCCATCGCGAACCACGAAATCGACATCCTCATCGGCACGCAAATCGTGGCGAAGGGCCACAACTTCCCAATGCTCACATTGGTCGGCGTCGTCGACGGCGATCTAGGCTTGGACGGCGCCGACCCCCGCGCCCGCGAACGCACCTTCCAACTCCTGCACCAAGTCTCAGGCCGCGCCGGCCGCGCCGACCGCCCCGGCCGCGTCCTCATCCAAACGACAGACCCCAACCACGCGGTGCTAAAGGCGCTGGCATCCGGCAACCGCGACGCCTTCTACGCCGCCGAATGGGGCCGCCGCGAAATGGCGGGCCTCCCACCCTTCGGCCGCATGGCCGCCCTCATCATCTCGGGCCGCAAAGAACAACAAGTCCACGAAGCCGGCGAACAACTAGCCGCCACAGCCCCCAACGCCAAAGGCGTCCAAGTCTGGGGCCCAGCCCCAGCCCCCCTCTCCATGATCCGCGGCCAAACCAGATTACGTCTAGCCGTCCACACCGACCGCACGGTGAACATCCAAGCCTACCTCCGCACCTGGCTCGAAGCCGTGAAGCTGCCGTCGGGCGTATTCCTGACGATCGACGTCGACCCACAGAGCTTCATGTAGACGCAAGAGCGGGCGAGACGCCCGCGCCCCCAGGACCAGCGCAAGCCTTGAGACGTTGAGCACTACGCTAGATAGGCAGAGGATCTAAGAACGGGCCCTAGCCCTGGGGGCGCGGGCGTCCCGCCCGCTCTTACCCACGCGTACACTCAACGACCGTGCCAAGAACTCGAAAACCGCCACGCCGCAGGCTTCCCACACAATCCTGCCTTCACAGGATTCATCGCGATATACGCAACCGCATTCGCGTAATGCGCATCATCGCGAACGGCCCGATCAAAATACTCCTGCGCCCAAAACGCGCCGTCCATCTGAAGCAGAGCATTCGCCTTCTTCGCCGTGAACGACTTCCAACTGTGAACAATCTCCGACAGCGTCGCCGCCCCGAGTGGCGTGATCAGCACATGCACATGGTTCGGCATAATCGACCACGCGTGCAGCCGATAACGCTGCATATCGAAATGCAGCAACGCGTTCTCGACAACCTCACCGACGTCAGCACGCGCTAACGCACCCGACCCGTGCCCGCTATCAAGCGCCTGCTCGATCCGTCGCCGCCGCTCCTGATCCCGTTCCATAGCGGACAGTGTTTCCAGTTCACCCTGCCATCGCTCAAGCAACGCCGCGGGCAGACTATCCGCCATACGAAACGTGATCGACTGCGCGACCTCTCCCGCCTCCCAGTGCGGAAGATATCCACGCGAATGCCAGACCTTCCGGTCTTCCGAAGACACGTCAGTTCGCCTCGAACGCCGCAAGAGCGGGCGAGACGCCCGCGCCCCCAGGGCAAGCGCACATCCTGCACTTCACCACTCTACGATCGAAGCTCTCAGACAATCCGAACGAACACTAGTCCTGGGGGCGCGGGCGTCCCGCCCGCTCTTCCCGCCGCGTCACGCGCGCCAACCTCACCGGCAATGTCCCGCCGTACGATACCCGACCCACCCTGAGACGATCCGTCCTCAGGCGCGCTTTTGCGCCGTGTTGCGCCGCAATGGGGGCTATGGTAGACCCCGCGCGCGGCGTCGGCAGGGGTAGAATTCGCGCCTGCCCCACAAGCAAAAACTGTCGCAAATTCAATGGCTTAAGCCTCGCCGAAATTTCGGCGTTCGTCGGGCTTGAGCGATCCTTTGTCTGGAGAGCAGCAAACCGTGGCAAGCGAGAACGTTTCGGTGTCGGGTCTGGCAGGCCGCTATGCGACCGCGCTGTTCGAACTCGCATCGGAATCGAAGGCGCTGGATGCCGTCGGCGGCGACCTGACGCGCCTCAGCGCGCTCATCGACGGCAGCGCCGACTTGGCGCGCCTCGTGCGCTCGCCGGTCTTCTCGCGTGATGAGCAAGGCAAGGCGATCGCCGCCGTCCTCGATCGTCTCGGCGTCGATCAGCTCACCAAAAACTTCATCGGCTTGCTCGCGCAGAAGCGCCGCCTGTTCGCGCTTCCTGGCATCGTCCGCGATTTCGAAACCTTGCTCGCCAACCAGCGCGGCCAAATGTCGGCCGAGGTGGTGAGCGCCCAACCGTTGAAGCCCGAACAGCGCAGCGCGCTCGCCGGCACCCTCAAAGACGCGTTGAAGCGCGATGTCCGCATCGCCGAACGCGTCGACCCCACGCTCTTAGGCGGGCTGATCGTCAAGGTCGGCTCGCGTCAAATCGACTCATCACTCAAATCAAAGCTCGTTCGTCTGGAACGCGCGATGAAAGGCGCCTGAGACAGCCATGGATATCCAAGCCGCAGAAATTTCCGCGATCCTGAAAACGCAGATCAAGAACTTCGGCGCCGAAGCCGAGGTCAGCGAGATCGGCCAAGTGCTGTCCGTCGGCGACGGCATCGCGCGCATCTACGGCCTCGACAAAGTGCAAGCCGGCGAAATGGTCGAATTCCCCGGCGGCATTAAGGGCATGGCGCTGAACCTCGAAACCGACAACGTCGGCGTCGTGATCTTCGGCAACGACCGCGACATCAAAGAAGGCGACACCGTAAAGCGCACGGGCTCGATCGTTGACGTGCCGGTGGGCAAGGGCCTGCTCGGCCGCGTTGTCGATCCGCTCGGCAACCCGCTCGACGGCAAGGGCCCGATCGCGTCGACCGAGCGCCGCCGTGTCGACGTCAAGGCGCCGGGCATCATTCCGCGCCGCTCGGTGCACGAGCCGATGCAGACGGGCCTGAAGTCGGTCGACTCGCTCATCCCGATCGGCCGCGGCCAGCGCGAGCTCATCATCGGCGACCGCCAAACCGGCAAGACCGCCATCGCGCTCGACACGATCATCAATCAGAAATCGGTCAACGCCACCGGCGACGAAAAGCAAAAGCTCTATTGCATCTACGTCGCCATCGGACAAAAGCGTTCGACGGTGGCCCAGATCGTCAAGACGCTCGAACAGTTCGGCGCGATGGAATACACGATCGTCGTCGCCGCCACCGCGTCCGACCCCGCGCCGCTGCAGTTCTTGGCGCCGTTCGCCGGCTGCACGCTGGGCGAATTCTTCCGCGACAACGGCATGCACGCCGTCATCATCTATGACGACTTGTCGAAGCAGGCCGTCGCCTACCGTCAGATGTCGCTGCTGCTGCGCCGCCCGCCGGGCCGCGAAGCCTATCCCGGCGACGTGTTCTATCTTCACTCCCGCTTGCTCGAACGCGCCGCAAAGTTGAATGACGCCAACAAGGGCGGCTCGCTCACCGCGCTGCCGATCATCGAAACGCAAGCCTCCGACGTGTCGGCCTACATTCCGACGAACGTCATCTCGATCACCGACGGTCAGATCTTCCTTGAAACCGAATTGTTCTATCAGGGCATTCGCCCCGCGGTGAACGTCGGCATCTCGGTCTCGCGCGTCGGTTCGTCGGCACAGATCAAGGCGATGAAGCAGGTCGCCGGTACGATGAAGTCCGACCTCGCGCAGTATCGCGAAATGGCCGCCTTCGCGCAGTTCGGCTCGGACCTCGACGCCGTGACGCAGCGCTTGCTGAACCGCGGCTCGCGTCTGACGGAATTGCTCAAGCAACCGCAATTCGCGCCGTTCCCGGTCGAAGAGCAGGTGATCTCGATCTACGCCGGCACGCGCGGTTATCTCGACAAGCTGCAGGTCAGCCAGATCGGCAAGTTCGAACTCGAACTGCTGCAGTCGATCCGCGCGGGCCACAAGGATCTGCTCGACGGCATCCGCAA
>JAEUMM010000171.1 GCA_016792645.1 Alphaproteobacteria bacterium
GTGACCTTGCCGGCGCGCGCGAGCCGCTATATTCCCCGTCGATTCCTCGAAATCAGTGAGTAACGCGATGGCCCGTACTGCCGCCAAATCGGATTTGTTCGACGTGAATGACGACACCGGATCGCGCGGCTACTCCGCCAAAGACATCGAAGTTCTCGAAGGGCTTGAGCCCGTTCGCCGGCGGCCGGGGATGTATATCGGCGGTACGGACGAGCGCGCGTTGCACCACCTTGCTTCCGAGATCATCGACAACGCGATGGACGAAGCGGTCGCGGGGCACGCGAACTGGATCGAGATCGTGCTTGAGCCGGATAACATCTTGACCGTGCGCGACAACGGGCGCGGCATCCCGACCGATCCCCATCCCAAGTTCAAGCCGAAGTCGGCGCTGGAGATTATTTTCACGACGCTGCACTCGGGCGGCAAGTTCCAGCAGGGCGCCTATGAGACCAGCGGCGGTTTGCACGGCGTCGGCTCGTCGGTGGTGAACGCGCTGTCGGAGTGGCTGGAGGTCGAGGTCGCGCGCGAGCGGAACCTCTGGGGTCAGAGGTACGAGCGTGGCGTGCCCGTCACGAAGCTCAAGGATATGGGCTCGGTGCACAACCGGCGCGGCACGACCGTGCGGTTCAAACCGGACGTGAAGATCTTCGGGCCGGACGCGCACTTCAAGCCGTCGCGGCTTTATCGAGCGGCGCGGTCGAAAGCTTATCTGTTCCGCGGCGTCGAGATCCGCTGGTCGTGCGCGCCGGAGCTGATTCATAGCAACGACACGACGCCGGCCCAAGACACGCTGCATTTCCCGGGTGGGCTGTCGGACTATCTTGAGAGCACGATCGGGAAGGCTTCGACGGTCACGCCGCGGCCGTTCGCCGGACGTATCGATTCCAAGGACAAGGGCATCGTCGAATGGGCGGTGACATGGTCGCCTTCGCTCGATCCGTTCATGAATTCCTACTGCAATACGATCCCCACGCCGCAAGGCGGGACGCACGACAACGGCTTCCGGTCCGCGTTGGCGAAGTCGCTGCGGGCGTATGGCGAACTCACCAACAACCGCAAAGCGCCGCAGATCACTGCTGAAGACGTGATGTCTCAGGCGCAGGCGATGCTGTCGATTTTCATTCGCGATCCGCAGTTCCAGGGACAGACGAAGGACAAATTGTCGAACCCCGAGGCGCAGCGGTTGGTCGAAGGCGTGATCAAGGATCACCTCGATCATTGGCTGGCGGATTCGCCGAACGACGCGAACAAGCTTCTCACCTTCACGATCGAGCAGGCGGAAGACCGCATCCGCCGCCGGCAAGAGAAGGAAGTCAGCCGGCAGAGTGCTACACGAAAACTGCGACTACCGGGGAAGCTGGCGGATTGTTCGTCGGGATCGCCGGAGGACACCGAACTGTTCCTGGTCGAAGGCGACTCGGCGGGCGGCTCTGCGAAGCAAGCGCGCGATCGCAACACGCAAGCTGTGCTGCCGTTGCGCGGCAAGATCTTGAACGTCGCCAGCGCGGCGGCAGGCAAGCTGGCGCAGAACCAGGAACTCTCAGACCTGATGCAAGCCATCGGCTGCGGTACGGGCGACAAATTCCGCGAGGAAGATTTGCGTTACGGCAAGATCATCATCATGACCGACGCCGACGTCGACGGCGCGCATATCGCATCGCTACTGGTCACGTTCTTCTATCGCGAGCTGCGCGGGGCGATCGAGAAGGGCCGCATTTATCTCGCGATGCCGCCGCTCTACAAGCTGACGCATGGCAGCAAGACAATCTACGCACGCGACGACGTGCAACGCGACGAGATCATCAAGAAGGAATTCAAGGCGAACGCGAAGGTGGAGATCAGCCGCTTTAAGGGTCTTGGCGAGATGAATCCCTCGCAGTTGAAAGAGACAACGATGAAGCCGGGTATGCGGACGCTGCTCAAGGTCGTGATCGCCGACGACGACAAGGTCGAGACGGAAGACCTCGTCGAACGGCTGATGGGCAAGAAACCGGAGCTGCGCTTCCAATACATTCAGGAACACGCGCAGTTCGCGAAAGACATCGACGTCTAGCGTGCCATGGGCGCGCCCTTCTCGCGTTTGACGGTCGTTCGGGCGGACATCACGACGCTTGATGTGGATGCGATCGTGAACGCGGCGAACAGCAAGCTGATCCCTGGCGGCGGCGTCGATGGCGCCATCAACAAAGCCGCTGGGCCGGAGCTTGGGCGCGCGATGATGGCCATCGGGCGCTGTCCGACGGGCGAGGCCGTAATCACGCCGGGTTTCAAGCTCGCCGCGCAACACGTCATTCATACGGTCGCGCCGGTGTTTTCGCAGCACAAGGAAGCCGACGTTTGGCGGCTGCTCGGCAATTGCTATCGCAACAGCCTGGCGCTGGCGGCCGAGCATGGCGTGGCGACGATCGCGTTTCCCAGCCTCGGCACAGGCGTCTACGGCATTCCGATCAATCGGGCAGCGGGCGTCGCCGTTGACGCTGCGTTTCAGCATGCCGATGGACGTGACGCGCCTTCGCGCATCGTGTTTTGTTGTTTCTCGGACGGGGATGCGGAACACTACCGGGCGGCGTTGGCGGCGAGGAGAGGCGCATGAGCCGTTTGCAGAAATTCATCCTCTCGTTGATGCCGGCGGCTTGGGCGAAGTCGGCGGAGGCTGACTCGCGCGCGTGGACGTTCACCTGCGCGGCTTGTGGTCATCAGCAGTCGGTGTGGGATGCGGGCGGCATTCGCTGGAAGGCTGTCGGGAATTCGCGCAACTATCGCCGCTGCGTCAAGTGCCGCGCGCTGAGTTGGCAGAGGTTGTCGCGCAAGCCGCAGTAGACGGACCGGTCCTGCGCTGGCTAGCGCGAAAGCCATTCCCAACGCACGTACTCGGCCTCTTCGATCACGGTTTCGCCGAGTTGTTTCTTGAGTACGAAGCGCTTTGCGCCTTCTTGTTGAAGGCTGTCGACCAAAAGCCGCGCGTGCGTGACGACGATGATTTGCGAGCGTGTGCTGGCGCGGACGATGAGGCGCGCGAGCGGGGCGAGCAAGTCGGTGTGCAAGCTGGTCTCGGGCTCGTTCAGCACCATCAGCGACGGCGGACGCGGCGTGAGCAGCGCTGCGACCAAGAGCATATAACGCAGCGTGCCATCGGAAAGTTCGGCTGCGCGGAGCGGACGCAGTAGTCCGATTTGCGACAACGACACCTCAAACAGCGCATCATGCGCGTGAACATCGACACGGCTGCCCGGGAAGGCGTCGTCGATCGCTTCACCGAGACCCTGCGCGTCGCCGATTTCTAGGATTGTCTGCAGGGCGGCCGCGAGATCCGCGCCATCATCCGCCAAGACGGGCGTGCGCGTTCCGACTTGGGCCGCGCGTGCCGGAGCGCCGCGATCCGTGCGCAGGTTGTCGTAGAAGCGCCATGCGCGCATGCGCTCGCGCAACTCCAGCAGTTCGGGCGTGTCCGACGGGTTGGCCGCGTGCAGCATCATGCTTTCGAACGGCGCGAGATTCGTGCTCACGAATTTCTTCTTTCCGCGGCCGGCAACGGCCGTGACGGATGGTCCCTTGCGCAGCGTCAGCGTGTTGCCCGGCCGTAGTGTTTCGCCGGCCCACACGACTTCCGTTTTGATTTCCGGGTCGTGAGTGAACATCGAGCGCTGGTCGGGGAGCGGCAGGCCTAGATCGATCGCGTAGCCGAAATCCTCGCTCGCGAAGCCGAGCTTCAGAGAGACCGGGTTTTTCCGGACCAAGCCCTGTATCGCGACCTCGCCGGACTTCATGGCGCGAGAGATCGATTCAGGACCGGCCCACAGCGTTGAGTCGAGCCCGCCTTCCAGCGCCAATGCAGAGACGGCGCGTCCTTGGGCTGCGGCGGCGAGCAGGCTAATCGCCTTGTAGAGGCTCGACTTACCCGCTCCGTTAGCGCCCGTGATTAGGTTCAATCGGTCGAGCGGCAGCACGATGTCGCGCAGCGAGCGATAGCCGGATACGGCGAGTTTGATAAGCATCGGCCGTGTTTGCCAGGTGACCTCGGGTCAGCCTGCCATCCGGGCCGTCGATGTCGCAAGCGGCGCCTCAGGCGCGTGCTTTGGCGCGTTCCTCGCGCATAGCGGCGAGGGCGATGATGGTGCAGGTGGGCACGAAGGCGTCGAATTGTTCGGTGGGGTCGATCGCTTCAAGCAAGTAGAACAGGCCTTTCCAGCCGAAGAGGATGACCGACACCGTCGTGCCGACGAGTTCGCCGGCATAGGGGAACGGGAAGAGGAAGCGGCCGATCGTGAAGTCGAAGCCGTCGACGGCGATTGCTATCAGCAGTTTCCACCACATGAGTCTTGTCCCGTTCGTGCGCTTGCGAAGCGTCACAGGGAATTGTGGCTGCTTTTGGATATCGCGGACTGGCGGTTACGACACTTCGCTGCGCCGGCGGCGGAATGGATAGATCAGTTGGCCGATGATGCCTTTTGGCACCGGGTCTGCCGTGCCGAACTCTTCCGGTTGGCGGCCCTTCGGCATGTAGAAGGTTCCGAAGATGAGATCCCAAATCGGAAAGAAGCCGGCGAAGTTTTTGTCTTGGCCTTCGGCTTCGCTGGTGTGGTGCCAGCGGTGAAACGCGGGACTAGCGATCAGGTAGCGGAACGGGCCGTAGGTCCAGTTCAGGTTTGCGTGCAGCGTTATGGCGTAAATGGTCGTGAAGACCGTGAAGAGTGCGACCGCGCCAACGTTGTAGCCTAAGGCCACGATCGGGACGGCTTGAACGATGCGGGCGATGATGTCGTTCACCGGGTGGAGGCGGACGCTGGAGAGCCAGTCGAGCTCTTCGGACGAGTGATGGACGGCGTGGAAATTCCAGCGCCAGCCGCCGTGGAACCAGCGGTGCTGCCAGTAGCCGATGAAGTCGCCGAGGACGAAAATTTGGATCGCCTGCATCCAAAGCGGTTGGGCGGCGAGTTGGCCCCTGCCCTCGGCCAGCGTCTTGAGATCCTTCAGTTCGATGCCGTTCGCTAGGGCGATGGGGATCAGTGCGATGCCGACGGCGACCGGCGTGATCACACGCGTCACCAGCGGCGTGAAGCCCCAATAGAACACGTCCGTCAGGAAGCCGCGACGGAACGTCCTTTGCCCCTTCACCGATGGCCAGATCTTCTGAAGCACGAAGAAGACGGCC
>JAEUMM010000225.1 GCA_016792645.1 Alphaproteobacteria bacterium
GCTTCACTCAACGTTTCCTCCCGTCGTGTTCTAGTTGGTATAGACGGATATAGTAATCCAGTATACTAAATCCGCCTTGTCAATCCGTTTCGAAGATGCGTCACGCGAAAATGAGCACTATGCGCCCCCTCGCCTTCCTCGCTTCGGCCGCCATTGCGGTCGGGCTTTCCGCCTGCGGCGGACCGGCGGACAGCAAAGAGAACGCGAAGGCACCGGTGGTCGAGGCGATCGCGATGTCGGTGACGAAGGTCGCGAAGGCCGACGTCGCGGTGCCGATCATCGCGTCGGGTTCGCTGACGCCGACGCGGCAGACGGATATCGGGCCGTCGGTCGACGGGATCATCGATCAGGTGGTCGTCAACGTCGGATCGCGGGTGAAGAAGGGCGATATCTTGTTCAAGACACGCGACGTCGATATCCGGTTGATGGTGCAGCAGCTTGAGAAGCAAGTGGCCCTGGGGCGGGCGCAACAGTCGAACGCGCAATCGGAACTCGCGCGGCAGAACAAGCTGAAGGGCGGCGGCTGGGTCAGCGCGTCGCGCATGGACACGACCAAGACAAACGCCGAGATCGCCCGCGCGCAGACAGGCATCTGGGAAGCGCAGCTGGCGCAGGCGCAGCAGCAACTGAAGGACACGATCGTGCGCGCGCCGTATGACGGCGTGATCTCGCGTAAGGACGTTTACGAAGGCCGCTTCATGGCGACGCGCATGGGCGGCATGGGCATGCCGGGCGGCAGCTCGGGCGTCGTGCAGATCATGGCTATCGATCCGTTGGCTGCGATCGCGGTCGCACCCGCTTCCTATTTCACGCAGATCAAGGTCGGGATGGACGCGAAGATTTTCATCGACGGGCTTGATACGCCGATCGCGGCGAAGGTCGCCGTCGTGAATTTCGGCGTCGACTACAAGTCGCGCAGCGTGGAAGTGCGGCTTGAGGTGCCGAACAAGGACTACAAGATCTTGCCCGGCCTCTACTGCCGCGTGGAGTTGATGCCGGAGGCGCGGCCTGCGCTGGTCGTCGACCGCAAGGCGGTGCTGGGACCGGAGAGCGCGCGTTACGCGTTCACCGTCGAGAATGGACGGGCGAAGAAGATTGCGCTCTCCACGCGCGACTTGGACGGCGAGCGGGTCGAGATTTTGAGCAACGTGCCGGAAGGGACGGAGCTTTTGGTCGGCCCGAATTTGAGCCAGCTCGCGCACGGGGTTGCGGTGAAGGTTGAGAAGCCGGACGCATCCGCCGCCAAGCCCGCTACCGAAGCGAAACTCTAAGCGCGATGTGGATTTCAGATCTTTCGATCCGCAGGCCGGTTCTGGCGGTGATGGTCATCGGCGCGCTTGTGGCGCTGGGGTGGGTGTCGCTGCAGCGGATCGGGGTCGACCTCTTTCCGCGCGTCGAGTTTCCGTTCGTCACCGTGAATACGGTGCTTGAAGGCGCGAGTTCCGACGCGGTCGAGATCGACGTGACGGATCCGATCGAGGCGCAGGTCAACACGATCTCAGGCATCAAGTCGCTGCAATCGCAGAGCTTTGAGGGCGCGTCGCAGATCATCATCGAGTTCGGCCTCAGCGAGAACGGCGACGTGAAGGCGCAGGACGTGCGCGACAAGGTGAACCTTGCGCTGCGCGATCTGCCGACCGACGCCGAGCAGCCGATCATTCAGAAGATCGATCCGGATGCGGAACCGATTTTGTCGGTGATGCTGTCGGGCGACAAGCCGATGCGCGACCTGACCGAGTTCGCGGACAAGACGATCAAGGAACGGCTGCAGCGCGTATCGGGCGTCGGCCAGGTGAGCATCCTGGGCGGGCGTAAGCGGCAGATCCGCGTGTGGCTCGACGCCGACAAGATGCGCGCCTATGGCGTGACCGCCGACGACGTGGTCAACGCGCTGCGCCGCGAGAACGCGGACATGCCGGGCGGCAACATGCAGCTTTCCGGCGAGCATACGGAGTTCGGCGTCAAGACCAAGGGCGAGGTCAAGACCGTCGAGGAGTTCAACAAGGTCGTCGTCTCGTTCCGGCAGTTGGCGCTGCCGACGTTGCTGGGCGACGTGGCGCGGGTCGAGGACGGCGCGGAAGACGAGCGCACATACGCGACGCTGAACGGAAAGCCCGGCATTTCGCTCGAGGTGCGGCGGCAATCGGGGCAGAACACGCTTGAGGTCGCGAAGGCCGTGAAGGCCGAGGTTGAGGCGGTAAGGCCGAGCCTGCCCGCGGGCGTCGATATGGTGGTGGCGCGCGACATCTCGCTGTTCATCGAAGATACCGTGAACGACGTCGGGTTCGATATCATCCTCGGCATCGTGCTGGTCATCATCATCACGATGGTGTTCCTGCTGGATTTTCGCGCCACGATCATCGTGGCGATTGCGATGCCGACGTCGTTGATCGCGACGTTCTTCGCTTTCTATTGGGCCGGATTCACGCTCAACAATCTCACGCTGATGGCCTTTTCGGTGGCCGTCGGTTTGCTTGTCGACGACGCGATCGTCGTGCTTGAGAGCATTCACCGGAAGCTGGAAGAAGGCGTGCCGGCCAACCAGGCGGCTTCCGAAGGCACGTCGCAAGTCGCGGTGGCGGTGATGGCGGGTACCTGGGCCGTCGTCGCCGTGTTCGTGCCGATCGCGTTTATGGACGGCGTCGTCGGACGATTTTTCTATCAGTACGGCTTGGCGATCGTCTTCTCGGTGCTGGTGTCGTTGCTCGTGTCGCTGACGTTGACGCCGGCGTTGTGCGCGAAGTTCTTGTCGAAACTGCATCTGGGGCCGTTCGCGCGACGCATCGAGGCGTTTCACGTCGGGCTTGAAGGCGGCTACCGGCGCGCGCTGAACTGGGCGCTCGATCATCGCTGGTTGGTTTTGGGCTTCGGGGCTGCGACGATCGTCGTCGGTATCATGCTGGCGCGCGGGCTGCCGTTCGAGTTCCAGGCGAAGGCAGACCGGTCGGAATTCCTGGCGACGGTCGACTTGCCCTTCGGCACCGGCATCGCCGATGCGAAGGCGGTCGGCGCGCGGGTCGAGAAAGCTTTGCTGGCGGCGCCCAACGTCAAGACGGTGTTCGTGACGATCGGCGCGGGCAACCAATCGCGCATCAACCGCATCTCGTTCTATGTCGGTTTGACGGGCAAGGGCGAGCGCGACGACGACCAGTTCGTCATCATGCAGAAAGCGCGTCAGCTGATGGCGAACGCGGCGCCCGAGGCCACGCATATCGAAGCAACCGAAGTGCCGTGGATCGGCGGCAATTCGAGCTTCAACACGACCATCACCTACTCCCTGCAAGGACCGTCTCTCGATCTCTTGCGGGAGAAGGCGGACAAGATCGTCGTCGAAATGAAGGCGGACACGGCGCATTTCACCGACGTTCGGTCGTCGTACGAATCCGGCAAGCCTGAGGTCCAGATCCATGTGGATCGCGGACGCGCCGCCGACCTTGGCGTCGCGATCCGGCCGCTCGCGACCACCGTGCGGGCGCTGGTCGGCGGCGTCGATGCGGGCACGTATGAAGAGTTGGGCGACCGCTATGACGTGCGCGTTCGGCTTGCCGAGGAGCAGCGCAACAATCCGTCGAAGCTGAACCAAGTTCAAGTGCGCTCGACGAACGGCGCGCTCGTGGACCTCGCGAGCATCGCGAACTTCAAGATCGAGGAAGGGCCTGCACAGATCGACCGCCGCAACCGGGCGCGGACCGTCACCATTCTCGCCAACAATCCGCCGGGCGTCGCGCTGGGCACGGCGACGGACGTCATGCAGAAGTACATCGCGGCGGCCGAATTGCCGTCCGGCTATTCCGGCATGTTCGTCGGACAGGCCGAGCGCATGAAGGAGTCGTTGCAGGCGATCGGTTTCGCGTTCGTGCTGGCGCTGGTCGCGCTCTATATGATTTTGGCGAGCCAGTTCAACAGCTTCTCACAGCCCGCCATCATCATGTTGACGGCGCCCTTGTCGTTCGTCGGCGCATTCGCGGCCCTGTCGTTTTCGGGCATGGCGCTGAGCATGTTCGTGCAAATCGGACTCATCGCGCTCATGGGCCTGGTGATGAAGAACGGCATTCTCCTCGTCGACTATGCCAACGTCGCCCGCGAGACACGCGGGCTGGCCGCGCGCGCAGCCATGGAGGAAGCTGGGCCACGGCGTATGCGGCCGGTCTTGATGACTCAGCTTGCGACCGTGTTCGGCATGATCCCGGTTGCGATTTCCGACAGCCAGGGGGCGGAGTTCCGCAATGCGATGGGCGTGCTCATCATCGGCGGTATTCTTTCGTCAACCTTCTTGACGCTTTTCATCGTGCCGGTGGCCTACACGCTGATGGCGGACGCCTACGGCGGGTTCGGGCGGCTCTGGGCGCGAATCCGCGGATTGCGGCCCGGCGCGGCGCCGGCGGAGTGAAGGGCTTAACCGCGCTTTAAGAGCATCTGTCTCACCATCGCGCCAACGAAATGGGGCCTTCGGGCACCCTTGGGGGCGGCGTCATGAAGGCACAATTCCACAAGAACCAGCGCGTCTACATCAAGACGGTCGGCACGTGGGCGGTCATCGAGAAGGTGATGCCGCAATGGGCCAAGGGGCTCGATGAACCGCTGCGCATTTTCTACGACGTCGGTCTCGGGCGCGATTTTGCGGCTGAGGAACTTGTCTCCGACGCGGTTCAACATGCAGCGGCCGGCACGACCGCCGAGCAATGGCGTCTCGTGCGCGCGCGCAACAAGTGGAAGCCGGCCGAGGAATGTGCCCATCATCCCTATCCGGGCACGCATCCGCAGGTGGTGACGGGCGATGCGGATTGGGGCGGCTGGCGGGTGCCGGGCGCTGAATACGACCTCTATCCGGAGAGGATCGAGCATCAGGCGCGCATGATCGCGAACGCGCCGAAGATGGCGGCGCTGCTGCGTGCGCTGATCGACGGCGCCAAGCTTGAGCCGGAAAACGTGCCGGACGAGTTGGCCACGATGATCCATGAGGCAAACGCGATCCTGCGCTACATCGATCAGGACAGCCCGCAGTAACGACGGGGTGTTGACAGCACCTTTCGGGAAGTTGCTTGCTCTGCGCGCCGCTACAAAGCGCCAGGCAACGTCCGAGAGGTTTCCCATGTCTTCGTCGAAGATCGCTGCGTTTCGCCGCTTGCACGAGAGCGGCTGCTTCGTCATTCCGAATCCGTGGGATCGCGGCAGCGCGGTCTTTCTTCAGAAGGCGGGCTTCAAGGCGCTGGCGAGCACTAGCGCGGGCTTTGCATGGGCGCACGCGCGACCGGACAACAAGGTGACGGCCGACCAGGTGCTGGGGCACCTTGAGGAGATCGCGAAGGCCGTCGACATTCCGCTCAATGCGGACTTCGAGGATGGGTTCGCGGCCGAGCCCGAGCACGTGGCGGCGAACGTCACACGCGCGGTCGCAACGGGTGTTGCAGGTCTGTCCATCGAGGATTCCAAGCGTGACGGCGGCGAGCCGCTTTACGCGTTCGATCTGGCGGTGGAGCGCATCAAGGCGGCACGCGCGGCGATCGACAAGACGAAGAGCGGTGTTCTTCTGACCGGCCGTTGCGAGGCGTTTCTTGTCGGCCGGCCCGACATCAAGGAGGTGACGCGGCGGCTGGAAGCGTATTCGGCGGCGGGCGCCGACGTTCTTTATGCGCCAGGCATCAAGTCGAAGGACGACATCGCGGCCGTCGTGAAAGCCGCGGGGCCGAAGCCGGTCAATCTCTTGATCCACGGGAATTGGATGACGTTCGCGGAAGCGGCCGAACTGGGCGTGCGGCGCATCAGCGTCGGCGCGGCGCTTGCCAAGGCCGCGTGGGTCGCTTTCGCCAAGGCCGCCAACGAGATCGCTGAGCACGGAACGTTCAACGGTCTATCGCCCGCCGGGCCGGCACCGAACCTCAACGCGACCTTCGGCGGCTAGGCGCCTGCGGCCGCGCGCGGCGCGATGGTGAAGCTTGCGATAAGCGGGGCGAGGCGTTTGACCGCCTCGCGCAAAGCGTCGGGACGGAAGCCGGCGAAGCCGAGTAGAAGCCCGTGGTCCGTGGTCGGGTTGGCGTAGAAGCGGCTTAACGGCTCGACGACCAGACCAGCATCGCGCGCGGCCGCGGTTACTGCGTTATCGTCGACGCGCTGTTTGAAGCGAACGCAAACGTGCATGCCGCAGAGCAGTGGTTCACCGGCGAAGAAACCGGCGCAATCGGATTCGAGCGAACTTGTCAGCGCCTGTTGACGTTCGGCATAGGCTTCCCGACAGCGGCGGATGTGTTTCGAGAATTGGCCCGAGGCCAAGAAATCGGCGAGGACGATCTGGTTTGGGACGGTCGCGTAGCGTTCCGTTCTGCGCAAGGCTTCGGCAAAGCGATCGGAAATCGCACGCGGCACAACCAAGTACGATAGGCGCAGCGACGGGAATATCGTTGTCGAGAACGTGTTCATGTAGACGACGCGTTGCGCGTTCGCCATCGCGGCCAGCGGCAGCGTCGCCGCGCGCGGATGCCGAAATTCGCAGGCGAAATCGTCTTCCAAGATGAACGAACCGACTTGCTGAGACCAGTCGAGCAATTCGCGTTTGCGGTTGTCGCTGAGGGCTACGCCGGTGGGGAATTGGAATGCGCCGGTCACGACGGCCATCGACGCCTTTGGGGCGAGGCGGCGACCGTCGTCGATGTTGAGTCCCTGCCCGTCCACCGCGACGGCTACGGGCGCTAGTCCCGCGGCTTGCAACGCGGCGCGCGTTCGGAAATAGCCGGGCTCTTCCATCCACACGACGCTGCCCTGACGGCAGAGAACCTCCCCCGCCAGCTGCACTGCGGCGTGGGCGCTGGTCGTGACGAAGACTTGCGACGGCGCGCATTTGAGGCCGCGCGTCGCGCCGACGTGGGCCGCGATCGATGCGCGCAGTTCCGGCCAGCCGCCGTCGTGACCTGTTTGCAGCGCATCGACGGGCATTTCCTTCCAGCGCTTCGTTTGCAGACGTCGCCAGACGTGCATGGGAAACAGATCGAGGCCCGGTACGCCGACGGCAAAGGGTACGTGCGCTTTCGGGCCATCCGGGGATGCCCCACCGGCGTCGGGACGCAGTCCCGGTCCGGAGCCCGACCAATTCACGTACGTGCCGGAGCGCTTGCGGGCTTCGACGAGGCCTTCGGCGAGAAGCATGTCGACGGCCATAACCGCGGTCCAGCGCGAGACGCCGGCGTCCTTTGCAATGACGCGCGTACCCGGGAGCTTTTCGCCGTGGCGCCAGAGGCCGTCGAGAATGCGGTTGCGCAAATTCTCGAACACGACTTGCGCAAGGGCGAGATCTTTGCCCTTGCGCGCCGGACCAATCATGCCAAGCACCGGACGCGCCAAGGCACTGCTCTCCCCATTTCCATCGCCAGCGTGAGGGTATCATCGGCACGGCGACAGACGTTCAAATGCGCGTGACTTTTCCAGCGCTATTGCGTGATGCGCGCGCGGTGATGAGCGCGCGACACAACCCGTCACCGGAATATCCACCGAACTGGCGCAGTGACGCTTGTGAAAACTGGCAGGTTGATCAGCCGACGGCGGCGAGGCTGCGTGCGGGAACCATTGCCTTGAGAATCGGCGCCAGCGTCTTTACGCCTTCGCGCAACTGGTCGGGCGCATAGCCGGCGAAGCCGAACAGCAGACCGCGGTCTTCGGTTGGGCGATCGTAACGCGGGCTGAGTGCAGCGAGAACGACGCCGCGCTCGCGCGCCTTGGCGACAATCGCCACGTCGTCGACGCCACGCGGCAAGCGCGCGCAGATGAACAGGCCTTCCTGACCCGGCTCGACGGCGATGAGGCCCGCGCATTCTTCGTGCAGTGCCGTGACCAACGCTTGGCGGCGCTCGGCGTACGCTTCACGGCAGCGGCGCAGGTGCTTCGCCAACTGGCCGGACGTGAGGAAGTCCGTGAGGATGATCTGGCTGGGGGCCGGGGGCGGACGGTCGTAGCTTAGATCCGCTTGTTGGAAGCGCAGGACCGTGTCGCGCGGGACGACGACGTAGGCGACGCGCAACGACGGGAACAGCATCTTCCCGAAGGTGTCGAAGTAGACGACGCGGTCGGCATTCGGTAACGATGCGATCGGCGCTCGGCCCGAGGGAAATTCCATCGTGTGGTCTGCCTCGAAGATCCACGCGTTCGCAGACGCCGCCCACTCGAGCAAGCGGCGGCGCCGCGCGTCCGACATCCGGTAACCCGTCGGGAATTGCGATGCGGGCGTGACGACGGCGAGCGATGCAGCAGGCGCGATTCGGCGGCCTTCGTCGACGTCGATGCCTTCGCGATCGACCGAAACGGAGACCGGCACGAGCTGCGCGCTGGAGACGACAGCGTTGGTGTTGGTCGTGCCGGGGTTTTCTACCCAGGCCAGGCTGCCGGGGCGGCAGAGTACTTGTCCGGTCAGGCGGCCAGCGGCTTCGACACTTGAGACCACGATAACTTGATCGGCTGTGCAGGTGATGCCGCGCACGGTGGCTGCGAACTCTGCGATGGCCTGCCGCAATGCCGGCCAGCCCGCAGCGTGACCGTCGTCGAGCGCGGCGGCCGGCATTTGGCGCCAGCGACGGGCCTGCATCTTGCGCCAGACGTGCATCGGAAAGAGGTCAAGCGCCGGCACGCCGAGCGCGAATGGCGCCGACGGGGGCGAGGCCGCGTCGCTTTGCTGCGCGGGTTCGGCCGTACGCACCGTCCCCTGCCAGGCCACGTATGTGCCCGAGCGCTTGCGCGCCTCGACGAGGCCTTCGGCGATGAGCATGTCGATGGCCACCACCGCCGTCCAGCGCGAGACACCGGCATCGCGCGCGATGATGCGCGTGCCCGGCAGCTTGTCGCCATGGCGCCAGACACCGTCCAGAATGAGGTTACGCAGGTTCTCGAACAAACGCTCCGCGAGCGCGCGGTCAACGTCCTTGCGCGCGAGGCTCACGATTCCGAGAGCAGTACGAGGCACGAGCGGCCCTTCCCCAGTCACCCAGTGCGAAGGCTATCATTGCCGTACAACTAAAGGTTCAAAAGCGCGTGATCGAAACGACATAAGATCGTCGCGCGTCTCACGTAACAGCGGCGTGATTAATCGCGCTCTGGCGCGGCATCCACCATTCTTTCCATGTCTACAGCCGTAAATCTGGATCGTTGAGCGACGCGCAAATCTGGATCGAATGACGATGACTAAAACTTAACGAGCGTGTGGATCGGTGCGCATCACGAAACTGGATATTGGATTCCGACGTGCGCTGATGATCATTGCGCACAGATAGACCAGAGTTCACTTGCGGGTGATGCAACAATGACGATCGACAGATTGGACGCGATGCGGACGTTCGTTGCCATCGTCGACGCCGGATCGTTCTCGGCGGCGGCGAAGCAGCTGGGCGTATCGGTGCCGGCCATCAGCCGGCGTCTATCAGGTTTCGAAGAGCGTTTGGGTACGCCACTGCTTCGTCGCACGACACGCACGTTGGAGCGCACGGAGTACGGTCAGATTTACTATGACCGCGCAACGCGCATCCTGGCTGAGATCGAAGAGGTGGAGCTGGAACTGGCCGGCATGCGCAATGCGCCGGCAGGTCTGCTGCGGGTCGCCGCGCCCAGTGTGTTCGGACGCACGTTCGTCGCGCCGGTCATTCCGGAGTTCTTGAGCCGGTATCCGCGCGTGCGGGTCGACCTTTCTCTTGTGCGGCAGGCAGAGGGAGCGGAGTCGACGGTCGACGCGGCGATCCAGTTGGGCGGATCCGACCAGGCGCGGGATAAGGGTACGCGCGCGCTGGGCTCGTTCCGGCAGGTGCTTTGTGCCGCGCCGGAGTATCTGCGCCGGGCGGGTACGCCGCGCAGTCCGGAAGAACTCAGCCAGCACGACTGCATTCTTGAATCGTCCGTCGCCGACGCGTCGGCCTGGCGCTTCCAGCATGACGGACATGACATCGAGCAGCATATCCAAGGGCGGCTGGTGTGCGACGACTCCGAGGCGGTGCTGAACGCGGCGCTGGCGGGGTCGGGCGTGGCGCGCATTCCGTCGTTCCAGCTGCGCGAGCATGTGCGCGCCCACAAACTTGAAGTTCTGCTCGAGACGTTCGAGCCGCCGCCGACGGCGATGCAAGTTTCGTATTCGAAGCAGGGACCGTCGCTGCCGAAAGTCAGCGCGTTCGTCCAGTTTCTGACGAACCACATCCCTCAGGAGAAGTTGGGGCTCTAAGGCTCCAACCAGATTCCGCATCAGTCGATCCAGTTTTATCTCGCGCCGCCGTGCCAGCTCACGGCGGCGTTTGATTTCATCACGGCGCCGTGACGGAAACGTCCGTGTGCGGAATGATGTGGCCGCACAAACTGGATCATCTCGCGCAAAGCATCTGGCCTGTGATGCGATCGAGACGTGCTGTGATCAAAACAACTTCTGATGACGAATCTGGATAGCAACGCGTAGCGATTGAGTGAGAAATAATTCCACTACGCGACGTCGCGTTGTCGATGTGCGTTCCGCGGGGGCGATTGTGGCAGACACGTGGTCGGCGGCAGTCAGCGGAAACGCTCACAGAGTCAGACAGGGATGTTTGGGGGACATAATGTCAATTCAGAAGAAGCGAGCGATCTTGCTGTGCTCGGCTATGGGTTTTGCTTTTGCGGGTCTAACAATAGAGGCGGCGGCGGCTGACGCGCCGTTGAAGGGCGTTCAGGTTACGCAAGCGCAACCCGCGCCGGCGCCGGCGCCACCCGCGCCAGCTGCGGAAGACCAAGACGAGAAGAAGGTGGAGCGCGTGGTCGTCACTGGCTCGCGGCTGAAGAAAAACGAATTCACCTCGTCGTCGCCCGTGCAGATCATCACTCGCGAAGATGCAACGCTTGAGGGCCTCAGCGACACAGCCGACATCCTGCAAGGCTCTACCGTCGCGTCCGGCTCGCAGCAAGTCGACAACTCGCTCACCGGGTTTACGAACTTTGCGCCGGGACCCGGTGGGAACTCGATTTCTCTTCGCGGCCTTGGCGCCGAGAGAACGCTTGTCCTCGTCAACGGACGGCGCATCGGCCCGGCCGGCGCACGCGGCATCGTTGGCCCTGTCGACCTCAACACCATTCCCTCGTCCATGATCGACCGGATCGAGATTTTGAAGGACGGGGGTTCAACTGTTTACGGTTCGGACGCCGTGGCCGGCGTCATCAACGTGATCACCCGCCAGAACATCGACGGCGCCTTTCTTGAGGCGACCACCAATCAACCTTTCGACGGTGGCGGAGAGAGCTACTCGATCAATGGCTTCTGGGGCACAACTTTCGAGCACGGAAATTTCTCGGTATCGGCCGACTACAACAAGCGCGAGTCGCTGACGCGCGGCGAACGCGACTACCTCAGCTGCTCTCAGGACCTGGTCGTGAACGCGACAACCGGTCAGCCTTTTGACATTATCGACCCGGCAACGGGCGTGTCCAAATGCATCAATTTGTTGGCTGGTTTTGCGAACCCTTCGACGGGGGGCGTACACGTCTTCTCGGCTGGGACAGCGGCGGGCGGCGGAATCCTCCCGGCACTAACGCCAGCAATCGCGGGTGCGTTGCCTGATGTCGCAAACTACCGGCGCGTTGGTCAAAGCTATGCGCAGGTCAACACCTACATCAACAACCTCTGTGCAAGTCCGGTTCATGGTCCCGCCAATGCATTTTGTGCGACCCCGGCCTCAATTGCGGCCGAGAAGGAGCGACGCTTCCGCCTTGCGCAGGGGTTGATTCCGAATGATCACCCGCAGCTCGCCGATACGGATGTGATATCGCCAGCCGAGCGATACTCGGTATTCATGCAGGGCAGGTATGACCTCTTCGGGAGCAGCGAGATCTATACGGAGCTGTTCTTCAACCGGCGCGACTCTTCGCAGAAGAGCTGGGGGCAGATTGTTCCGACGATCCCGGTCGGCCACCCGTTCAATCCGTTCCCGGCGGCGACAACGCGGCCGTTCATTTCCCGTGACTTCCAGAGCAGCCAGACCGTGGATTTCTATCGCGGATTGCTGGGGCTTCGCGGCGACTTTGGCGACACGATGCCGATCATCGGCGGTTGGTCCTACGACCTGTTTGCCCAGCACACGCGATCCGAGGCCGATTACACTGAGAAGTTCATCTACGCGGACCGCCTCGCGGCAGCGAGCGTTGCGGCCGGATGTAATCCGGCACTGATTACAATTTCGAATGCGCCAGGCATTGGTTGCCCGACAATCAATTGGTTCCGGCCTGAGACTCTGGCGACCGGCACGTTCTCTCCGACTGAGGAGGCGTTCTTGTTCGGTCGGGAGACCGGGCACACCACTTACGCCCAGACAATCGTGAACGGCGTGATGACCGGGGACGCTTTCGAGCTACCGTACGGAGCCGTGTCCGTTGCGTTGGGGTTTGAACTCAGGTCGGACGAACTCGACGACACGCCCGGACCGCAAGCAATTGCGACGAACTTCTTCGGCTTTACGACCGCGGGACGCACGGTCGGTGACGACAGCGTCCAGGAGGCGTTCGCAGAAGTCGAGATTCCTCTTCTCAACGGGTTGCAGTTTGCCGAGAATCTGACACTCACAGGGTCGACCCGATATACGAGTTACGAGAGCTACGGCGATGGCTCGACCTACAAGCTCGGTTTGAATTGGCAGATCACGCCGGAGTATCGGTTGCGTGGGACTACAGGCACATCGTTTCGTGCGCCCGCCCTTTACGAAATGTTCTTGGCCAATCAGGTCGGGTTTCAGAACCAGATCAATATTGACCCTTGTATCAACTGGGGCTTGAGCACCAACCCTGCCCTGGCGACTACCTGTGGCGCAGCGCCGCCGGCGGGGCTTGGATTGGCTCCGGACTATGCCGCGCCCGGCGCCGGCTCAGCCACAGTCTTGGTCGGCGGCGGCGGACCTGGCGTTCTAAGTGCCGAAAAGTCGGAGTCTCGTACGGTCGGCTTCATATGGACGCCGGACTGGATCGATTTCAGCCTCGGCGTCGACTATTGGGAAATCGAGGTCAAAGATGAAGTGGCGCGCTTTGGCTCGCTCAACATCGTGCGCTCGTGCCAAAATCAGCTGCCGTTTGGCTCAAGTCCATTCTGCAGGCTGTTCACCCGAAACGCTGCCGGCAACATCCTTGTGGTCAACGACGCGTTCGTCAATCTCGACTCGCAAGTGTCCGATGGCATCGACCTGACCGCCCGTTACGTCCACGAATTTCCTTTCGGTAGGTTCCAAGCCGACGCCCAGGTTACGTGGACGTTTACGGACGAGGTTCTTATCTTCGCGCAAGGCTTTTTGGATGACGACAACGGTGATCTGTACGATCCCGACTGGACGGGTCGCCTAAATCTTCGATTCGAACACGACGACTTGACCTACTTCTGGAACGTCAACATGGTCGCGCGCGCGTCGAACGACGAGGAATTCGGCGGAAGCGTCTTTGGCTTCCGCGGTTTCCCGCCGGCGGCCGGCAACGCTTACTACAAGCAATATGCCGAGTTCTATGCAACGCACACGGCTTCGGTCCGCTATCGCATGGACGACTGGGCCCTGGTCGCAGGCATCTCCAATGTCTTCGACGAGCCCCCTCCGACCATATCGACGGCGAGCGGTTCGCGGCTTGGCAATGCCGCGGTACTCGCGGGGCAGTATGACATCTTGGGGCGGAGCGGTTTCGTGACCATCTCGAAGGAGTTTTGATCGCCTCGACATCGGCGGTCAGAAGCAGAGAGTAACCCAAGACCACCTGAGGCGGGCGAAAGCCCGCCTCTTTTCTTTTGCACGAGTCCACATCCCACACGCGAACGACGCTCGATAACGTCTGTGTACGGACTAACTGGATCGCGGCGCGCCTAAATTTCTGGCCTGTGATTTGACCGCGACGTTCCTCTTCGAAAACAACTTCACGTACCGAATCGGGCCTGACAACTCGCAACGATTGAGTGCGTAATGAAATTGTAACTGGCTGTCGCAAATCTGATGCGCGTTTTGCACAAGCCGGCCAGTGCAGCGCATCGATCGCGTTTGCCTCATCGGAGATGGCGAATGTGGTCTGGAATGGGGAACAGCTGCGTAGGAGCGGCATTTGGTGGGGGGACTACATGCAAAGACGTACACATGCGCGCTTGCGCACGCTGCTACTGACCGGCGCGGCTTGCGCGGCATTCGCAACGAGCGTCCATAGCGCGCAAGCGCAGGACACGCCGAGTTCAGAGCCTGAGAAGGTCGAAAAGGTCGTCGTCACGGGGTCGCGCATCGCGCGTAAGAATCTGGAGAGCGCAAACACGACCTCCGTCGTAACTGCAGATCAGCTCTATCGCACGGGAAACGCGAACCTCGCCGACCTGTTCGTCACGCTGCCGCAATTTGCGCCGTCGTTCGGCACATCGCGCACGCAATCGACGTTCTCCGGCTCGGCAACTTCGGGTCTCAATACGGCGAACCAGCGCAATCTAGGCGGCAGCCGCAGCGTCGTCCTGATCAACGGACGCCGCGCGCCGGCCGGGAACGTTACGTCGACCGCGGTCGACTTCAACACGATCCCATCGTCGAATATCGAGCGGATCGAAGTGCTGACGGGCGGCGCATCGGCCGTTTACGGCGCCGACGCGGTAGCGGGCGTCATCAACATCATCACGAAGAAGAACTACGACGGCTTTTCGGCCGGAGCCCATTACGGCGTGTCGGAACAAGGTGACAACATCAATCCGCGCGCGTACGCGACGTTCGGATCGAAACTGGACGACGGCCGCGGTTACGTCGGCGTGACGGCCGAGTACGAGTATCAGGGCTTCGTCTCTTGTGCCGACCGCTTTTTGTGCGCCGAGGATTTTGCGTGGAGTCCACCCAACGCGCCGGTGCGCGGTCCCGCCGCCTACTCGGCGGTTGCGCCGCAAGGAACGTTTATCATCGGGGCGGGCAACGCCCTGCCACAGCAGGGATGGACGCTGCGCAACAATGCTTGGGTCACACCGTTTGCGACGGCGGTCGACGGCTACAATCGAAACCCGCGCCGTACGCTTGCGCAGCCGACGTCGCGCATCCTCTTCCAGGCGGAAGGGGAGTACGAGTTCCTGCCGCGCACGCAGGCATTCGTCGAGGTGAACTACGGCTCTTCAAAGACGGACAGTTCCTTCGAAGGAAACCCCTTCCAGTCGACGACGAACGGCATCGGCGGCCCGCCGCCATTCCCCGGTCTGGAAGTGACGATCCCCATCGACAACCCGTTCATCCCGTCGGCGACACCGGGAAGCATCAACTTGGTGCCGGCGGCGCAAGACATCCGGGCGGCCATGATCGCGCGCGGCGATACGGCATTGTCGTGGCAACAACGCCTTGACTTCTTTGGTCTGCGCGGCGCCGACAATATGCGCCAAACACAGCGTGTCGCCGCAGGCGTTAAGGGCGATTTCGACTCGCTGTTCGGCATCGGATCGGAGTGGAACTGGGAAGCTTCGTATGTTTTTGGCCGCACGACGCTGGACAGCATCACGAACGGCCTCGTCGACTTGACCCATCTCTACGAGGGTCTTCGCGTCGTCGCATCGGGCATCGCGGACAATCCGGCGACGCCCGACCGCGAGGACTTCATGTGCGCCAATCCGGTTGCACGCGCGCAGGGCTGCGTCCCGATCAATCCGTTCGGCGGCGCGGTGTCCGGCAGCTATACGCAGCGCATGACCAACTACTTGGCCACGTCGGCCGGACAGCGCGGCTCGCACGAGATGGAGGACGCGGTCGTCTATCTCAGCGGCTCGCTGTTCGAGCTGCCCGCGGGTTCTGTGCAGGTCGCGGCCGGCGGCGAGTGGCGGCGCACGCTGGGCGATCTCGACTACGATGCGGTCATCAACAATGCGACCGTGATCGGCAACCAGATCAGCGACGCACGCTCGCAGAACAAGTGGGAAGAAGCGTTCGGCGAGGTCCTGATCCCGATCCTGTCGGACGTGACATTGGCGAAGGAGCTACGCTTCGAAGGTAGCTATCGTACAACGCATGCCGAGGGTCAGGGCAGCTACGACACGTGGAAATACGGTGGCGTGTGGGAGCCGATCGAGGGCCTCAGGCTGCGCGGTGTCAAAGCGCGGGCTGTACGCGCGCCGAACACCGGCGAACAGTCCGGTCGCGGTCAGACCTTCGGCACGATCTCGGATCCGTGCGCGACTGCCAACATCGGCGGCGGCAATGCACCGGCGACGCGCGCGGCGAACTGTTTGGCGGACGGGTTCAACCTCGGCGCCTATAACCCGCCGCTCTCCGTGCAGCAGAATGTCGGCGGCTTCATCACCGGCAATCCGAGTTTGACGCCGGAGGTTGCTGACACCTTAACCTACGGCCTGGTGCTGACGCCGGATCTGCTTCCCGGCTTCACCCTGACGGTGGACCGCTTTGACATCGTACTCGACAAGGCGATCAACACGACCGGCCGCCAGTTGATCGCGAATCTCTGTTACGACACGCCGGGGCCGGATCGCGCGACGTTCTGCTCACTCATCCAGCGTGGATTCAACCCGAACGTTTCGCTTAACCCGAATCCGGCGGCATACAACAATCTTGCGCTGGTCGGGGTGGACGACATCATCTCGAACATCCAACGCTATGACATTAAGGGCGTGGATATCGAGGCGGGCTATGTGTTCGAAGTCGCCGATTTGCTCGGCGAAGAAGGCGACATGGGCGCGTTGCGCGTGAATGCGCTGGTCACGCTCTACGACGAGGCCACGCAGATCACCTCCGCGCCGGGATCGACGCCGGTGCTTGTCGATCTGCTGGGCTTCGCCGGCGGCTCGACCAGCGATCAGGGTTGGCTTGAGAAGCAGGGCAAAGTCAATGTGCTCTACGCGCTTGGGCCGTGGTCGTTCGCGTGGAACATGCGCTACATAGGTGAAGCGCAATCGAGCCCGTTTTTCTCGACGGTGACCATCGATGAGGCCTGGTATCACGATGTCCAGGGCACGTTCGACATCGGCGAGAACTACCGGCTTTATGTCGGCGTGAACAACGTCGCGGACAAAGACCCGCCCTTCTTCCCGTCGCAGACGTCGGGTACGCAGGCTTTGGACACTGTGCCTGGCTACTACGACATCTTCGGCCGCTCGTACTACGCCGGCGTCCGCGTGAATTTCTAGGGACGCACCATGGGTCGTCCGGCCGGCAATGGCCGGGCGATCAGCTTGAACTAGCCTCGCAGACACCCAAACCAACTACAGGCGGGCCCTAGCCCGCCTTTTTTCTTTGGGCTTGGCGGGCACAGGTTTGAGCCCTAAAACGCCGGACCTTGCCCCGTCCGTTTGCGAGAGCGCCCGATGAAAACCGAAACTCCCGTCGCCATTCGCCGCCTCGACTACAAGCCTGCGCCCTATCGGGTGGCGCGGACGACGCTGGAATTCCTGCTGGAGCCGACGGCGACGCGGGTGCATGCGTCCTTGGATATTGAGCCGAACCAGGATCGGCCGGGCGCGCTTGAGCTGCACGGGGAGCATCTGAAGCTTCTCGACATCAAGATCGAGGGGCGGCCGCTGGCGAAGGACGCCTATACGGTCAGCGAGGACAAGCTCGTCATCAAGACGCCGCCGGCGACGCGGTTCCGGCTGGACACCACCGTCGAGATCAATCCGCAGGCGAACACGTCGTTGTCGGGGCTTTATATCTCCGACGGCATGTTCTGCACACAGTGCGAGGC
>JAEUMM010000237.1 GCA_016792645.1 Alphaproteobacteria bacterium
GGCGCGACCGTCTTTTTGCTGAACGCGGGCGCGGTACTTGGCGCGTTCGCGAACGACGGCACGATCGACGGCGGCCCGACAGGCGCCTCGTTCACGGTCGTGACGTTCGACGCGCCGTTTGCGAATTCCGGTGCGATCAGCGGCGGCGCGGACGGTGTTGTGATGGCGCTGGGGACGGCGTCGGGCGGCTTCACGAACAGCGGTGCGATTTCCGGTGCGACGGGCGACGGCGTCGATATCGTTGTGGCGACGTGGGGCACGGTGTCGGCGCGGGCCGATATCGTCAATACGGCGGACGGCACGATCACGGGCGGGGCGAACGGGTTGTCGCTTGAGCTTGTGACGATGCACGGCGACGTCGCCAATCATGGTGCGATTGGCGGCGGGGATATCGCGGTGCTGGTCGCCGGCGGCACGTTCGACGGCGCATTCACGAATACGGGTGACGTCCACGGCGGGGCGACGGGCGTTGCGCTGACTCTGGAGACTGTGACCGGCGCGTTCACGAACAGCGGGTCGATCGACGGCGTGGGCGGCGACGGCGTCGCGATCGACGTGGGCACATGGGGCGCGGCGGATGCGCGGGCGGATATCGTCAATACCGCGACGGGCGTGATCGCGGGCGGCGATACGGGCTTTTCGATCGAGGCCGGCGCGGTGTACGGCGACTTCATCAACGACGGGTTGATCAGCGGCGGCGGCGAGGAGACAGGGGTTCACATCGTCGCCGAGACGTTCGTCGGCGACGTCGAGAACAACAACTCGATCGACGCGACGTTTGATGCGCAGGTGGTCGAGGCGGGGGTTTTGGACGGCTCGTTCGCCAATACCGGTTCCATCACCGGCGGCGACAGCGGCGCGGTGTTCGAGCTCGGCACGATGACCGGGGACTTCAACAACAGCAACGCGATCATCGGCGACACCGGAGACGGCGTTGCCATCACGGTGGACACGTGGGGGGCGGCGATCGCGCCGGTTCAAATCACCAACACGGTGGACGGCGAGATTTCCGGCGGGGCGATAGGCTTTGGGCTCAGCGCCGGGGCGGTGCATGGCGCGTTCGCGAATGACGGTTCGATCGGCGGCGGCACGACGGGCGCGTCGTTCGCGGTCGAGACGTTCGATGCGCCGTTTGCGAATTCCGGCAGCGTCACGGGTGGCGTCGACGGCGTCGTGATGGCGTTGGGGCAGGCTTCCGGCGGGTTCTCGAACAGCGGCTCCATCGGCGGCGGCAGCGGGAACGGCGTCGACATCGTCGTCGCGGCGTGGGGCTCCACGGCGGCGCGGGCGGATATCGTGAACACCGCAAGCGGCGTCATCGACGGCGGCGCGAACGGGTTCGCGCTCGAGCTTGTGACGATGCACGGCGACATCGACAACGACGGCGCCGTCGGCGGCGGCAACATCGCGGTGCTGGTCAGCGGCGGGACGTTCGACGGCGCGTTCACGAACACCGGCGATATCGAGGGCGGGGTGACGGGCGTCGCGTTCGACCTGGCGAGCGTCTCCGGCGCGTTCACCAACAGCGGGTCGATCGACGGGGCGAGCGGCAACGGCGTCGCGATCACGGCGGGCACGTGGGGCGCGGCGGACGCGCGGGCGGATATCGTCAACACCGCGACGGGCGTGATCACGGGCGGCGACACGGGCTTTTCGATAGACGCCGGCGCGGTCTACGGCGACTTCGTCAACAACGGGCAGATCACCGGCGGCGGCGACAACACCGGCGTTCACATCGTTGCGGGCACGTTTGCGGGCGACGTCGTGAACAACGAGGAGATCAGTGCCGCATCGAACGCGTTGCATCTCGAGATCGGCGATTTGGACGGCGAGATCGAGAACACGGGCAACGTCACGGCGACGGCTCTCAACGGCGTCGCGGTTGCGCTTGAGATCGGCAACGGGGCGACGTTCACGAACACGGGCGGCGGGCTTATCATCGGCGACGTCGTGTTCGGCGGCGATGCGGCCTATCACTTCGTGGCGGAGGACGGCGGCGTCGAGGGCGACTTGATCGGCGAAGGCGGCGAGGCCAACGACGACACAATCACGGTGCAGAACGGCGCGCATTACTTCGTCGACGGCGTGGCCAGCAATTTCGCCTCGTTCGTCGTCGAAGGCGGCGCGACGGCGTTCATGGGCGCGCGCTTCGAGGGCGACAGCGCGGGCGGCGGCTATGGGTTCAGCAACGTCGACAATCTGAACGTCAACAACGGCGGCACGCTTTACATCGACCGTTCGACGACGCTGCTTGTCGACGAGAACTTCACGCAGCAGGCGGGCGGCACGGTCGAGTTCTATCTGGGCGCGCCGGGCGGGGCGGGCTTTACGGACTTGACCGGCAACGTGGTGGCGGGCGACGGCGACTACGGCCAGATCATCGTGAGCGGCACGGCGACGCTGGACGGGTCGGTCGTGGGCTTCCTTGATCCGGCGTTCGCGGACGCGAATCCCAATCTGGTCGAAGTTCTCTACGACGACGTCATCGTGGCGGACGGCGGTATTTCGGGCGACTTCCAGACCGTGGCGTTGATCGCCGATTCCTCGCTGTTCGAACTCAGCGAGATCATCGACGGCAACGCGGTCGACATGCGCGTGACGCGGACGTCGATCGACATCGGGGATTTGCCGGGCATCATCGTCAACACCGGCGGGCCTTTCGACGCGATGGTCAGCGACCGGTCGAACGGCTTGGGTTCGGGGTCGTGCGGCCTGGCGAGCGCGAGCGACGGCTGGTGCTTCAACCGCTTTGCCGCGAACGAACCGGGCGCGACGCAGGTGATGACCGACGCGCCGCCGGCGGATCCGTTCGCCTGGCTGCGCACCGGCGTGCGCAAGGAAGGCGAGACGGCCGTGTGGGGCCGCGCCATCGGCGCGTTCGGCGAAACGGACGGGTATGCGGGTTCGCTGGGGACCGAGTTCACCTTGGGCGGCGCCATCGCCGGCATCGATCACAACTTCTCGCCGACGTTCATGGCGGGCGTGGCGGCGCAGTGGACGGCGACGGACGTCGACTTCAAGGGCCGGCCCGACAATGCGGACGTCGAGAGTTTTGAGGCGGGCGCGTACATGTCGTACGGCGACACGCGGCTTTACGTGAACGCGAACGCCAGCGTCATCTGGCACGATGTGAACGTGAACCGCTTCTCGCCCACGGGCCAAGCGTTCGGCGAATACGACGGCACGACCTATTCGGCGTTCGCCGAGGTGGGCAAGACGTTCGAGACGCCGGAGATGCGCATTCAGCCGTTCCTGGCCTTGAGCTACAGCCATCTGGATACGAACGGCTATAGCGAGACGGGCACGGGGACGCGGCTCAACGTTTCGGACTCCACGTTCGACTCGATGAAAAGCATCGTCGGCGCGCGCCTTGCCTATCCGATCGAGTTGGAGTCGGGCCGCAAAGTGGTGCCGGAGTTCCGCCTCGCCTGGGCGCACGAGTTCATGGACGATCAGGCCTCGTTTGTGGCGACGATCCAGGGACAGCAGCCGGTACCGACGGTCGTGCGCGGCGAGAAATTCTCGCGCGATACGGTGATCGTGGGTGCGGGCGTGACGGTGCCGCTGTCGGACTCGTCGTCGCTGTTCGTGGACTATGACGGCGGTCTCAACAACGACATCACCACCCACACCGTTTCGGCGGGCGTGCGGTTTACGTGGTGACCGGCGCATCATAGCAGCCGATTGAAACTTGCGCTGTGCGGGCTTGACAGCCATGTGCGCCGATCGTATTTAGCGACTCTGTTAATTGCAGAGTATGTTAAATGCAAACACTCGACCCCTTGTCCGCCACTCTCTCCGCGCTTGCCGATCCGACGCGGCGGGCGATCCTTGCGCGCCTGTCGCGGGGCGAGGCGACGGTGAACGAGTTGGCTGAGCCGTTCGATATTTCGCTGCCCGCCGTGTCGCGGCATTTGAAGGTGTTGGAGACGGCTGGGCTTATTTCGCGCGGGCGGGAGGCGCAGTGGCGTCCTTGCCGGCTGGAGGCAGATGCCTTGAAAGGCGTGGACGATTGGCTGGCGCGGTATCGCCGGTTCTGGACGCAGAGCTTTGACAGGATGGACGCCTACATCGCCGAGCTGAAAGCGAAGGACGCGTCGAAACCCAAGAAAGGAAAACGGAAATGAGCGCCGTGTTGGCGGACGACGAGCTTTTGATCTCGCACACATTCGACGCGCCGGCCGAGCTCGTCTTCAGTCTGTGGGCAAAGCCCGAGCATATGAAGCACTGGATGGGGCCGAACGGTTACGTCTGCCCGCATGCGGAAATTGATTTTCGCGTGGGCGGCGCCTATCGCGCGATGATGAAGTCGCCGACGAACGAGGAGAATTGGTTCGGCGGCGTCTATCGCGAGATCGTGCCGCACCGCCGTTTGGTCTTCACCTTCGCGTGGGACGCCGGGCCGTCGAGCCGCATCGAGACGCTGATCACGATCACCTTTACGGAGCGCAACGGCAAGACCGTTCAGATGTTCCATCAGACGCCGTTCTCAAGCGTCGAGGCGCGCGACCGCCATGTCGGCGGTTGGACCAGCTGCTTCGACAAGCTCGTCGCTTACGCCGAAAAAATCGCAAGGGAGAAAACCGCATGATCACGATTTCCGCCTTCCGTTGGGTGCCGCCGTTCGCTCAAGGCCAGGTGCGCGACTTACGCGCGCGCTGGGCGCTTGAAGAGGCGGGGCTGCCGTACAAGACGCGCCTCTTGGGGCAGGGCGATCAGGACACGCCCGAGTATCGCGCACTGCAGCCGTTCGGCCAGGTGCCGATCCTGGAGGAAGACGGCTTCGTGCTGTTTGAGACGGGCGCCATCGTGCTCTACGTCGCGGAGCGCAGCGAGACGTTGCTGCCGAAGGAGCCGCGTGCGCGCGCCCGGGCCACGCAATGGGTCATCTCCGCGCTCAATTCGATCGAGCCGTTCGTGATGAACGTCGCGCTGATCGAACTTTTCTATGCGAACGAAGAATGGGGCAAGTTGCGCTTGCCGGGCGCGACCGAGTTCATGAACAAGCGCACGAGCGCGCTGTCGAAAGCGCTGGGCGACAAGCCCTATCTCGACGGCGACCGGTTCAGCGTCGGCGATCTGATGATGTCGACGGTGTTGCGCATCCTTCCCGAGATCACCGAGAACGATAAGCGGCTGGCCGACTACGTGGCGCGCTGCACCGCGCGCCCCGCGTTCAAGCGCGCGCTCGACGCGCAGCTCGGGGATTTCAAAGAGGCCGCGTGAGCGCGATCGGCGCAAGGCGGATCACAGGGATAGCGGCGGCGCCAGGGTTCGTTCGGCCGGCGCCGCTTTCATCGGCGCGGCTGCGACCGGCTTAGGCGCAACAGCGCGGCTCGATTGCCGAAGCGCGAGCGCATGTGCGGCGCGATCATCCAGGCTATGGGTGCTGAGACGATTACGCTCAGGCCGATCACCAAAGGTATGAGTTGCACCGCCCACGCCGTGAGCGGCGTCGCGAGGACCAAGACGACTCCGAAGCCGAAGACCACGGCCTGGACCATCATGAATATGAGTGCGGCGATTTGAAGACGTACCGACATGGGTCGCTATGCTCGTAGGGTGCGCAATTCACCCAGTCAGACAACGCGGGACAGGGGCAGAAGGTTCCTGTGCCGGAAGCTTTCGGAGCAACTCAAACCGGAGCCGACCATTGTCCACGGCGCGCGATAGGGTTCGGGCACATTTTTGCTGCAGAACAAAGAGCGAGCTTGTGCAACGCTCGTGGCCATGGCTTTGCGCCGGAAAACAAACGCGTGGCGGTAATAAGGGGACATGATACGTATTCCCCGACCCGATCACGTTGACAACCGCGGAGGGGAAGGGGACAGCTATCATGTCCCGAATTTGTCCGAATTTGTTCGTCGGGTCGTAGCGCGCTAGGGCGCCATAACTTCCGCTTCACCTTGGCCGGGGCATCCTTTGGGCAGGCCGCCGACGATCACGATCGCCTTCACGGCGTCGCCGCTGGCCGCTTCGACGATGATCTGCGACGTGCCTTGGCCCGAGGTGATCGCGCCCGCCGACACCATCCAGTTGTAGTTCAACTTGTCGGACGCGGGCGCCGCGGTGAAGCGCATGACGCCCGAGCCGATGTCGCTGTACTCCGGGCTGACTTCCACTTTCGGGCACTGCGCCGGCGCCGCGCCCGCGCCGAGCACACTGCCGATTGTCGCAAACGCAACGATGCCCGCGCCGAGAGCCGCCGTGACGATTTTCATTTTGCCCTTCTCCCTTTGGTGCGGCGACGAGCAAGCCCCACGACGTCGCACAGGTCAATACGCGAAGGGCGCTCGCCTGTGGCGCGCAGGCGCGCGGCACCTTCCTGTGACGGACGCTGCATTACTGGTGCCAAATCCCCCTGCCGGCGCGCCGCTCTATTCTTCCGCCTGGTCCACCAACCGCGTTGCCACGTCGCGCGCGCCGCCGGGGAGGGTCTTGGATGCTGTCTCGGCGATTTGCAGCGCGTCGCGGCGCAAGCCGCGGAAGACGGCGAGAGCTTCGGCGGCGCCGCCGTTCGGGTTGGCGTTGCCGAGTGCGTTGCCGCTCGATGGCGCTTTGCAGAGGGTTCTTGGCGTAGGCCAGGATCGATTGTTGCGCTTCGAGGAATTTCTGCATGCCTTTGATCTGCGTGCCGACGGGCAAGCGCAGCGCGACTTGGCCGGCCTTGTAGAGCGTCGCCACCTTCTCGTTCGTCAGGCTTGCGATCTGTTTCGCGTCGCCGTTGACGGTGAGAAATTCCTTCACCGCTGCCACGGCCTTGGGCTCAAGCCGGTTGAGGATCGTCACTTCGACCGCCTCACGCAGCATGTTGCGCGCGGCGGTCCGCCCTCGGCGATCAGCTGCAGGACTTCGAAGACGCCTTCGCCCGCTATCTGCCGTCCGTCAATGCGTCAGGCGCCAACAAATCCGCGGCCTTGCGCGTGATCTCATCCGTCAACGCCGATCGTGACCTGACGCATCCGCCCGCGCCCGACGCCGCCAAATCCGCGGACGCTGACGCTCTGACGGATGAGACGCGCGGAAGGCTGAAGCCAGGCATGCGCGAGTGAGCAACAAGTCTTCTTCACCAAGAGACAAGCTGTCCCCACGCGCGTGCCGCCGCAGAAGAGATGACCGGCCCAACGCTGCGCCACACCACGCTGATCGCCCGCGCAACGTTCGTGGCGTTGCGTGTTCTGTTGCCGGTCATCAAGTCGTCCAACCGGCAGACCGTAAGGCGCGAGGCGTTGTGCGGCTCACCAATCATCGACCGCC
>JAEUMM010000256.1 GCA_016792645.1 Alphaproteobacteria bacterium
TGCTGAATGTTCATGGCGCGCTTGGGCCTCGGACAAAGGTGATGGCGCTGAACGGTTTGGGCGAAAGAAAGAATGAGCGCGTGCGACGCGCAAATCCGAATCCCTCCGCCGGTGTGAACCGGATCAGGTTCAAAGGGTCGCGGGTCAAACCGCCTCTCAGCCCCTAGGTCGGGGCCCCCCTTCGGACGGCGCGGACTTTCCGCCGAACCGCCCCCGACGTCAATCCGAGAACTGAGCAGACGCGAAAAAGGTCAGGCCTTTTCGCGTATCTCGGCGGCGGCCTTCAAAGCCTGCCCCAACCGCCCGTCGAGTTCCGCCACCTTCGAGCGCAAAATGGCCGCCTCATCGCGCGACTTCGCCGCCTCGTGCAGCAGCGCCTCAAGCGTCATCACCCTGTTCCGAAGCGAGTCGAACTCGACCGACGACTGGCTGCCCGACATCAACCGCGCCTCGACATCCGCCAGCCGCGCCTTGAGTAGACTCACATCTTCGCTGCTGGTGGCGCGGTCGTCCGTGTGCGCTGCCAGCCGCGCTTCCAGGCTTGTAATTTGCGCGCGCAAAGCTTGCGCCTCGTTCGCCTGCCGCTTCGCCTTGTCCAAAGCTTGTTCGAGGTCGGCGAGGCGCGAGCGCAAATTCTGAGCTTCACCCGCCTGCCGCTGCGCGTCGGCAAGTTTGGCCTCGGTCTCGCTCAAGCGCGACCGCAGACGCTGGCTTTCGCCGTCATCGCGCGCCGACCCCAGTTCCACGACGGCCGGATTGGCGCGCGCTTCCGCCAGCTGCGCTTCGAGATCGCTGATGCGCGCCTTCAAAGGCTCGGCGCCCGCCGCGGTTTTCGTCGAACTGACCGCCTTGCTCAGCGCCACTTCGGCTTCGCTCAGCTTGTCCTGCAAATCCGACACGCGCGATTTCAGCGCATCGGTCTCGCGTGCCGACGCAAAGCTGGATGCCAATCGGCCCTCAAGCTCCGCAATTCGCGCCTGCAAGACCTTGGCGTCGCCGCCGGTGGCGGCCGCCGCCGCCGGCTGCGTCTCAAGATCGCGCACGCGGCCCGTCAGCGTCTTGATCTGCTCCAGCGCTTTGTCGCGCGTCCGCAACGTCTCGGCCAGCTGCCCCTCAAGCTCCATCACGCGCTCGCGCATGGTGTCGTCGGGCATCATCGAGACGCTGCCCAGATCAAGCGGCGCGGCTTGCGGCGGCGCAGACGCCAGCGCCTCCGCTTTCGTCTGGTACTCGTCCCACTTCGCGCGCGCCTCGAGATAGCGCGTGCGGAAGCCGTCGACTTCGCCGCGCAGCCGCTCGCCCTCTTCGCTCAACCGCTTCTCGTTCGTCTTGGCCGTATCGAGATCGCGCTCCAGCTGCGTCATGCGCGTGATCATCTCGTCGCGCGCCGCCACGCGCGAAGCCCGCGCGCCTTCGGGCAGCCCCTCAAGCTCCGCCACCCTCAGCCGATACTCGTCGATTTCCTTGTCGCGCGTGATCGCCCGGTCGCGCGCATCCAGAAGCTCAGCCTCGACTTCCTTGTGGCGTTGCGCTTTCTGGTCGCGCGCCAGCATAAAGCCGATCACGATCCCCACCATCCACGCGATGCCGAGGAACAGCCACGTCTGAACGAACAAATACATCATGGCCGGATCGCGCCCCTTCGCGTCATGGCAACACCGTAATCTCGACCCGGCGATTGCGCGCCTGGCCGGCCACCGTGGAATTGTCCGCCGCCGGCTGCGACGACCCTGCGCCTTCGGTCACCAGGCGCTCGCGCGGCACACCCTTCGCCGCCAAATAGGTGGCCGCTGCCTCGGCCCGCCCGCGATCCAAATCGTCGAGACCCAGTTCCAAACTCGTGCCGTCGATATGGCCGGTGATCATCAACCGCGTTCCGCAATCGACAGACGTCTGCGCCATGCGGTCCAGCAACGCATGGCTGGTCGGCCGCAACTTCGCCGATCCGTTCGCGAACGTCACCGTGTTGTCCGACATGATCTGATCAAGCAGCCGCTGGCACGCCTCCGCACTAAGACGCTGCGTCGAAGGCGTCACCGGCGTGAGTGCGGCCGCGCTCTCTTCCGGCACCTCCGGCAGCGCGACCGGCGCCGTCGAAACCGTAATGTCGGCAATCCCCTGATACGACCGCGCGATCGTCTTCGCCGACGCATAGATTCCAGCCTGGGCCTCGGCGGTCGTCGCCTGCCCGCGCACGGTCATCACGCCGTCCACGAAATCGGCCTCGCCCGCCTGCAGCTGCGACAGCTGGCGCAGACTCCAGATCGCCGTGTCCGCCCATGGCCCCGTCGGATGCCCGGACGCAACCGTCGTCGTATCTTCGACCCCCGCCGGAAACAGCTTGCGCGCTTCGACGCCGATGGCCCGGCGGAACCGTTGTCCCGGGACATAGCCGCTCAGACTGATGCGCCCGTCGGCTTCGCGCTTTGCACGCCAACTGTAGGGCGTCTTCGCGGCGGCGACCGTCATGCCGTCGCGCACCTGCGTGATGCCGCCAAGCCAAGGACCGCCCGGCCCCGCAGCAGAACGAACCACCATCTTCAGATCGTCGCGGTCGGCTTCACTCGGCGCGACGCCGGTCAGGATCGCGATCTGCCCGTCCATTTTGACCTGCGCCCACGTCGCGCCGGTCTTCTTCACCGCGTCGCGCGCCTGCGCGAGGAGGTCAGCCTCAATGAACCGCACACTGCGCCAGTGTGCTTGGCCGTGTTCGTAGAAGGTCGCGAAATAGCCGGTCACGAGCAAAGCCGTGATGCCGGCCAAAACAATCCACCGTGCCATGAACGATCCATGACGAACGACGTGCCGCCCGTGATGCCGGGAACGCGCGCACGCGCTTTGTCACACCTCTGCGTTTCTATCACCACGGGCCCCCCGCGTGAACCTGGCGCGAGCATCGCACGAAGATGCCGCCGCGCCCCTCCACATCGCGCCTTAAGGTTGCAGACCCCACGGATTGAAGCACGTAGGCCACTGGCCTATTGTCCGCCGCCTTTAACCAAGCCGATGGCCGTTGAGTCGCGAAGAAGAACGTATCGGCGCAGTTGGGAATACGTGATGAAGAACCTATTCGAATCGACCAATTGGATTGGCTTTGGCGCCGTGGGCGTTTTGGTCCTGATCTCGGTCGCCGCAATCTTCTGGGCCAGCAGCACCGGATCGGGTCCCGGACAACCTCCTGTGGTGAAGCTCCCGCCGATCGCGAATGCGAACATCCAGCCGGGCTTCCAGGGAACGCAGCCCTTCGGTCTTTGGACCCTCGTTTGCCAGAATGTGAAGCCGCCGGCCACGCCGCCCGCCGCGGGCCAACCCGCGCCGCCAAAGCGCGTCTGCCGTACCAATGCGCGTATGACGGTGCGCGGGCCGAACAACGCCGTCCTCCTCGCCGCCGGCTTCAACGTGATCATGATGGACACGAAGCAGACGGCGGCGATCCTGTTCCGCGTTCCGCCCGCCGCCGCCGCCGCCGACAGCGTCAACTTTGCGATCGACGAGAACACGATGTTCAAGGCGCCGCTGCGTTGCACGAAGACCGAATGCCTGGTCCAAGGCGCGCTGCCCGCCGAAGCGCTTGAGCAGATGAAGAAAGGCCGCACGCTCTCGCTGATCTACACGATCAAAGACAAGCAGCAGCAGGACAAGAAGGTCCGCGTCGACCAGCTGTTGCACGGCTTCAGCCAGTCCTACACCGCCATGACCAAGGCGATCTCGGCCTGAGGGGCGAAAACGAAAGCGGCGGCCATCGGCCGCCGCTTGAGTGATGAGATAAGCGACTCAACGCGCCAGATCGCCCAGCTCCTGAACCAGCGGCCCCAGGAACGTCTCATAGTTCCGCCACCGCGCCACCGACGAACCATAGATCGGCTGCCGCACCTGCGACGAGCTCGCCGTCTTGACCGGCCGGTCGTTGCGATGGAACTCAAGCACCCGCGCGTCCCATCCCAGACCGCAATAATCGAGAATGCGGCGCGCCTGGGCCTCGGTGTCGGCGACCACCTCTTCGTACTGCACGTCCAAGAAACTGCCCGGCGGCAGCGCCGCGCGCCAATGCGCCATCAGGCCGTGATAGGCGCGATAGTAACGCCCCACCTCGCCCAAATCGTAGGTCTGGCTCTGCTCGCCCGCGAACAGCTTTGAGAAGCACGACACGCACGTATCGACCGCATTGCGGTTGGTGTGAATGACTTTCGCACCCGGCAACGCCAGATAGATCAGTCCCAGGAAATAGAAATTCGACGGCATCTTGTCTGTAATGCGCTCCGCCCCCGGCGCCCGCCGTTTGAGCTTCTGCAGATAAGCCTCGCCGATCCGCGCGATCTCGGCCGGCGTCGCCACCGGAACGAACTCGGGGAACGGCATGACCTTGCCGTCCTTGCCGCGCACGCTGTTGACCGTATTGCTCATATCCTTCAATTCGCCGGCCCCGGCGACACGCGGATGGCTGGCGAGAATCTGCTCGACCAGCGTCGTGCCCGAGCGGGGCATGCCCAAGACGAAGATCGGCGTTTGGTCCGCCACCCCGCCGCCCGATTTTTCGCGGAAAAGATCCGCCGTCATCACGTTCTTCAACCGGTCGAAGTAGTTGAGGATCGTCGGTTCGTCATAAGCGATCGTCTTGCGCTTCAGCGCATTGCCGGTAAGCAGCAACGGAAACGCTTCATCATAGCGCTTGAGGTCGTCATAGACCTTGGCCGCGGCAAAGCTCATCTGCATGCGCCGCTCTTCGCTCAGCGAGTCCGCGCGCGCGATCTGCGCTTCGATCGCCTTCACGTGCCGGTCGTCGTTTGAGCGGAACTTATAGGCGTCGACCAAATTGACGTACGTTCCGATCGAATCCGGGCTCAACGCCAAACACGTCTCGAACGCCCTAAGCGCCTCGTCGAACCGCCCAAGCTCTTTCAGCGCATTGCCCATGTTGTTGTAGGGATCGGCGAAGTCGGGCTTGAGCGCGATCGCGCGCTGGTAGACTTGGATCGCTTTCGCCGGCTCGTCCGCCTCGAAATGGGCCCGGCCCAGCATATTCAGCGTTTCGGCCTTGTTTGGCGCGATGGCCAGCGATTTCCGAAGCGCGTCGAACGCGGCATCAAGTTTTTCCTGCTCGACATAGATAGCGCCCATATAGGCCAGCGCATCCGCATTCTGCGGGTTCATCTTCAACGCTTGCTGCGCGACCGCCAGCCCTTGATCGAATTGCTTTAAGTCCTTGTAGGCCAAGACCAAATTGTTGATCGCCTCAACGTAGTTCGGCTTCAGCGTCAACGCGCGCTTATACGCCGCTTCCGCTTCCGCCGGCCGTTCGAGGTCGCGCAGCACGCTTCCCAGGTTGTTGTAGGCCTCGGCGTAACTCGGATTGATCGCCAGCGCCCGGCGGTATTCCGCTTCCGCTTCGGCGAACCGGCGCGTCTGACGAAACGCGTTGCCTTTGTTGCTCACCGCTTCCGCAAAGCGCGGACGGATGGCGATCGCCTTGTCGTAATTGACGATCGCGGTCTCAAAGTCGCCGATGTCGAAATAAGCGATGCCCAGATTGTTGTGCGCGTCCGCCGCATCCGGCTTCAGCGCCACCGCGCGCTGCCCGTGCTCGATCGCCTTCTGCGGCTGCCCGATGCGCCGGTACATCTCGGCGATGTTGGCTTGATAGACGTGAACGTTAGGATTGACCGTCAGCGCCCGGTCGATCAGCTGCACCGCAAACGGCGTCTTGCCCGCCTGATGCGCCACGATCGCCAGCTGATGCAGCGCCTCCGGATCGTTCGGCCGTTGCTTCAGGATCTGTCGCAAGATCCCCTCGGCCTGCACCAAACGCCCCGCGCGCGCGTGCTCGCCCGCCAGTTTGAAGGCCTGGGCAAGGCTCAGACGCTGCGTTCCCTGTCCCATCTGTGCGGCCGCCTGCGGAATGCTGGTCATGAGGATTGTCCGTCTAAAGGGTGAGTTTTCAAGCACGTAAGCGGTCGACAAGGCGCGAAACAACGCTGTCCCAGCGCGCGTCCGGCCCCTGCCGCACCAATTCCAACGTCGGATACCATGGCGAATCGGAGCGCTCGCGCAGCCAGCGCCACTCGCCGGCTTTGGGCAGCATCACGAACCCCGGCCGCCCCAAACCGCCCGTCAGATGCGCGATCGCCGAATCGATCGTGACCACGCAATCGAGCGCGGAGATCAACGCCGCCGTGTCGCTGAAATCCTTAAGCTCGCCGCTCGGGTCAAACACGCGCGACTTCAGCGGATGCTGCTTCAACTGCTCGCACCCCGCCCCGACCTGCAGCGACACCGGCAAGATGTTGTCGAGTTCAAGAAGCCGCGTCAGATGCCCCAGCGCCACCGACCGCACGCGATCGTTCGGATGCGTCGGCCGCCCCTGCCAGACGAGGCCGACGGTCTTGCGCCCCTGCGCCACCCCGTCGAGCTTCGCGCGCCACGCATCCGTCTTGGCTGTTTCGGCAAACAGATAAGGCACAGCAGCCGGAATGGTCTCAAGCGTCGTCCCGAAGACAAGCGGCAAACTTGATAAGGTGATCTGAAAATCGAAGGAAGGAATTTGCTCCCAACGCTCATAACAGATGAACGAGCCCTTCACCGACTTCAGCACCGGATTGATTTCGGCTCCAGCGCCCAGAAAAACGTCCTTCACCCGCTCGCTGACCATCGGCAAATAGCGCGCGAACTGGAAACAGTCGCCATAGCCCTGCTCGGCGACAATCAGCAGCCGGCTTGAGGTTAGGCGCATGCCGTTCCACTGCGGCTGCTTGAATTTCGGCAAGACGTCTCTTGTGTTGGGCAGCTTGTAGCGCCACTCATACTCGCTCCAGCCCGCGTGAAATTCGCCGTCGGCTAGCAGCACCTGCGCCAATCCCATATGCGCGCGCGCCAGAGCGGGACGTTGCGCGACCGCGCGTTCGAACAGCGAACGCGCTCGCGCACCTTCGCCAAGCGCGACGTAGACGTCCGCCAGATCGGCCAGCGCGTCGGGCAACACCTCAAGCGCGACCGCGCGCTCGCCGGCGACGCGCGCCTCTTCCAGGCGCCCCGCATGGCGCAACGCCCGGCACAAATTCGCCAGCGGCAACGCGTCGGTCTTCGCGCCGGTCAGAGACTGCTGCAACAACGCGATTGCACGTTCGGTCTGGCCGCGCCTGTCGGCGACAGCGGCCAGCACCGCCAGCGCCTGCACATGCCGTGGATGTTTGGTCACGATCGCCGACGCGAATCGTTCGGCGTCGTCGAATTCGTTCTTGGCAAAATGCGCCTGCGCCCGTTTCAGCGCCTCGCCAAGCTTCAGCTGAACGCCGCCGGAGGACGGCACGGTCGGTGTCAGCGTCATCCCCAATCCGCTCACGAGGTGGTCACCAAGCCGAATCCTTAATGAATGGTAAAGACTAGCTATCGCACGCACGATCTCGTGTGAGAAGTCACGTCCAACCCCAATTCACAGAAAGGGAACCAGCATATTGGGACGCAGTGATCATTAACTACCTGATGTAGAACTGCCACTACCCCTAGGCGTAATCGTTAACTTCGCACGCCAGCCGTAGACGCTTCTCCCGACCCCGCGTTATCCCGGAATCGAGGCATGATTCGGGGAATTCGGGGGTGTATCGCGGCTCAGTCGCGGTCCCAAGGGCTCCACGGACATCATTTTTTGACCGTTTTCCGCTGGGGAGCTCTGCTCATGATTCGCCTTCGCTCACTGAAGCTTATGTCGGGTGTCTCGACGCTGGCCGTCTTGGCCACGTTCGGTGCCGTGGACCCTGTGCTCGCCGCGGGCACAACCGTTTCGGGGCCGGGTAACGTCGGCGCCATCGACACGTCCACGTTGCCGAACCAGGATTTTGTAACCATCAATGGCGACGCCAACGTGGCCGCCGGCGGCTCGGGCAGCTTCTACAACCCGTCGACCGAAACGATCAACAACGCGGCCGGCACCGGGCTCCAGATCGACGATTCGGTTCTCCAGGGCACAGTCACCAACGCTGGCGAGCTTCTCGGTTCGACTGACGGCATGAACGCCGACGACACGATTCTGCACGGGATCGTCAACAGCGGCACGATTGACGGTGCCGCGGGCAACGGCATCGAGCTTGATGAAGTCGTCTTGTCGGGCGGCATCAGCAACACCGCGACCGGCACCATCAGCGGGACGGTCACCGGCATCAACCTCACCGACTCCGGCACCTTCTCCGGCGGCATCAACAATGCCGGCCTCATCTTGAGCACGGCCGGCGAGGGCATCTACATCGAAGACGACTGGTCTTTCTCCGGCGGCATCAATAACTCCGGCACGATCGAAGCCGCGACCTCCGGCATCGACATCGACGCCGACAGCTTCTCGGGTGGCATCACGAACTCGGGCCTGATCACGACGTCGACCAGCACCGGGATCTACTGGACCGGCGACAGCTTTGCCGGCGGCATCAACAACACCGCGACCGGCACCATCAATGCCGATACAGGATACGGCATCTATCTGGGCGGCGGCATCTTCACGAACGGCATCACCAACGCCGGTCTCATCAACGCGCCGGGCAACTACGGCATCTACATCGACGCCGATCAGGTCCAAGGCGGTATCAACAACAGCGGCTCGATCTCTGCCTCCATCACCGCGCTCTACTTCGACGGTGAGTTGTTCCAGGGCGGCGTCACGAACTCCGGCGTGATCGAGTCTCTGAACAACCTCGGTCTCAACCTTGTCAGCGGCGAGTTCCAGGGCGGCATCAACAACGCCGCGACCGGCACGATTTCGTCGCTTTCGACCGGCATCTACGTCAGCAACGACACATTCACGGGCGGCATCACCAACGCCGGCTTGATC